>DATHIE010000462.1:0-16947 GCA_035316905.1 Chryseolinea sp.
ACTAAGGATTGTCGGAAGAGCAAACTGGATCTGGTTTGTAGGTATTTTTATTGCCGTTAATTTCATGGCGTATTTGGTTGTCCGATACACCAAAAATATTTACGAGTCGACTTCTGTAATTAAGCTGGATGTAAAAAAGGAGGCGACGGAATTCGGGATAAAAAATCCCATCGAAAATCAGAACCTTAATCTTCTTTCTGGGGAAATTGAAATTATTCAGTCACGGCTGTTTTTAAGCAGGGTGGTCGATTCATCCGACCTTGACGTAAGTTATCATTCGATCGGACGCGTTCTGAACGACGAACTCTATCAGAGCCATCCATTTGCCGTGAGATATACCGCAAGGAATGAAAAGCTTTTTAACACACCAATTTATTTCGATGAGGATGGTCCTAATGAATTTACACTTCAGGTTGGAGAGGATGGCGAAACAATCAACGGGCGGTATAACAGCCGCATCGTATTGGATGGTCTTGAGCTCACTATTGAAAAAGTCCCCTCCTTTTCCAAGGGGGACGAAATCGGCTATTTTTTCACCATAAACAGTAAAGAGTACCTGCTTGATCATATGCTCAACAATCTCACTGCTGAGCCGTTGAATTTTAATGCAAACACGATCCGGGTTTCGTTCAAGGATAACAATCCATTCAAAGCAAATGCCGTTCTGAACAAGATCGACACAATTTATCTTCAATACAGCAACGAGCAAAAGAACCTCGCAACAAAACAAAAGATCGATTGGGTCTCGAATGAATTAGTGAACATCGAGAAGAAGATGGAAAACTTCGAGACTTATTTTGAAACTTTTACTCTCGAAAATAAAAGCAATGATCTCGATGAAGATCTCAAGAAGACCGTAATGCTTATCAATCAAATTGACTCGCAGCGGTTTAATTTAAATCAAAAATTAATCGACGTCGAATCTTTAATGAACGGTGTTGACAGGGGCGACCTGTTTATTTCAATGGGTCAACGCCATACGTTACCGCCGACAATTGGCAAAAATCTTGAGAAACTGGAAGAGCTAACGATGGCATTGGAGAAACTCAAACTTTCCTACAATGAGATAACATTTGCATACCGCGAAAAGCAGAATGAGATTGAAGGGTTTCGTAAAAAAACCTATCAGCAGCTAGCCGGGTTAAAATCCGAGTTGTTGAAAACCCTTCTCGAAACAAACCAAAGAAAGCAAAGACTTGAAAATCAATTTGCGAACCTTCCCGATAAGTCGACAGAATTTTCAAAGAATCTTCGTTACTACAAGTTGTATGAACAGTTCTATCTGTCGTTGATGCAATCAAAATCTGAGTTTGAGATCACACAGGCCGGAAGCATTCCTGATTTCAAGATATTATCTCCGGCCACGATGCCAAACAAGCCCCTCTCCCCCGACCGCTCTATGATCTCCGGGATTGGTTTTGTATCAAGCCTTGTATTGATGCTGCTTCTTCTTGGCGTATTGTATCTGATCAACAACAAGATCACAAGTATAACTGAGATAGAAAAGATCGAATTTGTACCAGTGCTCGGCGTAATCCCGGCATCGAATCACGTCGATGATCGCGGCTTACATGTCATCGAACACCCAAAGTCGGTTGTAAGTGAAGCGATTCGTATTCTCCGTACTAACCTGGATTTCTTCAGCGTTCACACGCCAAACAAGATCATTACGATTTCCTCAACCGTTTCAGGCGAAGGAAAATCATTCTTAGCAAAGAATCTTGGTGCGGTCATGGCTTATTCAAACAAGAAAGTAATTCTTGTTGATCTCGATATGCGTAAGCCAAAAGACGGTTCAACCTTTGACGACAGGACAAAAGGTGTAAGCACAATTCTGATACGCAAAAATTCGTGGCAGGAATGTTTGACAAAGACTCCACTGGAGAACTTTGATTTTCTGCCTTCGGGTCCACATCCGCCAAATCCGTCGGAACTCTTGTTGAATGGGGAATTTGAGGGGCTACTTGGGGATTTAAGAAACGCTTATGATTACATCATTCTCGACACACCACCTGTGGGCCTGGTAACTGATGGAATTATGGCAATGAAACGTTCTGATGTATCAATCTATATCTTCAGGGCCAACTATTCAAAAAAAGATTTTCTTTTCAACCTGCAACGTATTATCAACATCAATAAATTTTCTAATATTACCACCATACTTAATGCGTTGCCGCCAGGAGAAAAAAGCTACGGCTATGGCTATTATCAAAATCCTGTCAAAGCAAGATGGTATCAGAAAATTTTTAAGATATAGTGTTCGATTGGGTTAAAAAAAAGGAATCGGCTAAGAGTGTCAGCCCATTGTTTGTAGACATTCATTCGCATCTCCTTCCGGGGCTGGATGACGGAGTACAGTCCTACGAGGAATCGGAGGACGTTATCCTTCATTTCCAGAAGATGGGTTATAAAAAACTTATTACGTCACCTCACGTAATGAGCGACACCTACAAAAATACGACTGACAAGATCCTTTCAAGGCTCAGCAAACTGCGGGCCTATCTGGATACTCAGGAAATTGACATGGAGATTGAAGCTGCAGCGGAGTATTATCTTGACGAGCAGGTATTCAAAATGATCGAAAATGACCAGAAGATGCTAACGTTCGGAAAGAAGTTTCTTTTGTTCGAAACTAATTTTCTTAATGAGCCCTTCAACATGAAGGAGTTTATTTTTCTGGCAACAACCAAAGGATATAAACCCGTCTTAGCCCACCCTGAGCGTTACCTTTATTTGCAGAACAATATAGACAAGGCCAGGGATCTTCTCGATCGTGGTGTCTTATTCCAGGTAAACATTGGTTCGATCACAGGTTCCAACGGAAAACCCGCGCAGACTATCGCCATGAAGCTTATTGACCGCGGCTGGATTCATTTGTTGGGAAGTGACTGTCACCATCTCCAGCATGCAAGGATCGTAGAGGAAGCGCAGCAACTGAAGTATTTTCAGAAAGCCATTGCTCTACCATTACTCAACAATTCACTTTAACGGAATTTACCTCCAAACCATAACTAAGAATTCATGATCGCAGTTACTGGTGCCAACGGACTCCTCGGAAGTTATGTAGTTAGAACACTCCTTCGGCACAAGGAACCATTTCTGGCGATTAAGCGAAAGGATAGCGACATCTCTTTATTACACGATGTAAATGAAGATATCAAGTGGTATGACGCAGATCTTCTTGACGTTGTCTCATTGAATGAAGCTCTCAAAAACGTAACCCACGTCATTCATACTGCCGCGGTAGTGTCGTATAATCCAAGACGTGCAAGGCAAGTTATGGAGATCAATGTGGAGGGTACACGAAATATTGTGAACGCGTGTCTGGCAAATGGAGTGAAGCGTATCGTTCACGTTAGCTCCGTCGCAGCACTGGCTGCGCAAAAGGGTCAAACAACAATCACAGAAGAAAATAAGTGGATAGAAAGCCAATACCAAACCGTCTATGCGAAATCAAAATATCTTTCCGAGCTTGAGATATTTCGTGGACAGGAAGAAGGCATCAGTTCGGTGATCGTCAGTCCATCATTAATACTTGCAGACACAGATTGGAATAACAGCAGTGCGCAGGTTTTTAAATACATCTGGAACCAAACACCTTTTTATTCTGATGGATCCGTTAACTATGTAGATGTTGATGATGTAGCGCAGATAATTTACGCGCTGCTAAGAGCGCCGATCGAAGGCGAACGTTTCATAGTTTCTGCTGGTAAGATGACCTATAAGGAATTATTTGGATTGATTGCAAAAGGATTAGGTAAAAAAATTCCTTCTATACGCGTTAGCAAAAATTTTCTTAAAATTGGCGCCTATTTCGAAACCTTGCGATCTATCATTTCCGGATCAGAACCTCGTTTAACCAAGGAAACTGCCAGGATAGCGGGCGCAGACTATCTCTTTGAAAACCGGAAAATCGTTGACAGGCTGAATTTTAAATTTCAACCGATTGATAAAACATTGCAAAGGTGCTGCAGATATTACATCGAGAAAATGAATGCTAAAAAATAGACCAAAACGTCTTAGTTTTACACCAGATTTTACCTTATTTTAGGAAAACCTTTTTAGTCCATGGCGAAAGAATATCGTAAAAGAGAAGAAGGAAATGAGCTGATAAAACGATTTGAAGACCACCTCCGGAAAAAGAAAGCAGAATTTTTTGATTTAGATGCCTACGAACAGATCATTGATCATTACATGTTGCGTAGCAAACATAATAAGGCATTACAGGCCGTTAACCAGGCCATCAGTCAATACCCGTTTTCCATAGAGTTAATCACAGTCAAGGCGCAAATCCTTTCAAACTTGGAAGAGTATAGCCAGGCGCTTGAGCTGCTTCATCATGCCCATTCGTTACAGCCAAACGATCCCGAGATCTACCTGACAAAAGGTTCAATCCTTTCATTGCAGGGCAATCATCTGGAGGCGATCGAAAATTATGAAAAGGCATTGTTACTGGCCGATGACAAAGATGAAGTCTACTACAGCATTGGACTTGCCTATCAAAGTATAGATGACTATCAAAAAGCAATCGAAGCTTACAAGCAGTCGATTGAGATCAACATTAATCACGAAGGATCATTGTATGAGCTTGCCTTTTGTCTTGACGTAACGGGGCAACTGGAAAGTAGCATTGAGTATTATCAAAAGTTCATCGATGAAGATCCATATTCAACTGCTGCCTGGTATAACCTTGGTATAGTTTATAATAAACTTGAAAAATATTCTGAAGCTCTTCAGGCTTATGACTATGCGATAACTATCGACGAAACATTTGCGTCAGCCTATTTCAATACAGGCAATACCTATATGAACATGGGAGAGTATACAAAAGCTCTCGATTCATTCCGCAAAACTTTGGAGATTGAAGGACCAAGTCCTGAAGTATATTGTTGCCTCGGCGCTGCATATGAAAGTTTGGAGCAATACGATTTGGGACTAAAATATTTTCAAAAGGCAACTAAACTGGATTCACTTTATGATGAAGCCTGGTTTGGAGCGGGTGCTTGCCTGGAGAAACAGGAGAAGTGGTATCAGGCACTACATTTTTACAACAAGGCATTAAAGATAAACACCGAAAATGCCGAGTACTGGAAGTCTGTGGCTCATGCCGAGTTCAAGGTGGGCAACACAGTATCAAGTATCGATGCCTACGAAGAAGCAAGCAAGCTCGAGCCCGACGATAAAGAGATCTGGTTGAATTGGTCGTTTATTTACTACGAACAAGGTGATCATGAGAAGGCAATCGAAACGTTGTCAATAGGATTTGATGAGATTCCGGATGACCCCGAGATGTTTTACCGGATGACGGTATACCTTATAGAAGCTGGTCGATTTAAAGAAGCCTTTAATTATTTGGAAAATGCTTTAATTTTGGATTTTGATGGTCATACTGCATTGTTTGATTTTTTTCCAAAAATTGAAACCCAAAAGGCTTTGTACAAAATAATCGAACAGTTTAGAAAAGAAAACAGCTAATGAACTACGATATTAAAAACCTGCCTGAGCGCACCAGTAAGCCCAGGCAATTCGGCTTTACTATGGCTATGGATAAAGGCCTGAGTATTCGAGAAGCCGAGGATTTTGTAAGCCGTTCCGCAGACTATGTTGATATCGTTAAGCTCGGATGGGGTACATCATTTGTTACTCCAAATCTTAAGGATAAAATAAAAGTTTATAAAGATGCCGGGCTGCCTGTCTACTTTGGAGGTACGCTATTCGAGGCGTTCGTGATCCGCGATCAGTTTGATGAGTATAGGAAGATACTCGACAAATTTGAATTGACTTTTGCAGAAGTCTCCGATGGGTCTATGGATATTGATCACGATAAGAAATGTGATTACATTACTAAGCTGGCCGAGCAGGTAACTGTTTTGTCGGAAGTTGGATCAAAGGATGCCGACAAGATCATTCCACCCTACATGTGGATCGATTTGATGCAAAAAGAATTAGATGCCGGCGCCTGGAAAGTTATTGGTGAAGCGAGGGAAAGCGGCAATGTCGGTTTGTTCAGATCAACGGGCGAAGTGCGCTCGGGACTTGTGCAGGAAATTCTGACCAAAATTCCTTTTGAAAAAATTATTTGGGAAGCTCCTCAAAAAGCTCAGCAGGTTTGGTTCGTCAAGCTGCTGGGAGCGAACGTAAACCTTGGCAACATTGGGCCGGAAGAGATCATACCGCTGGAAACTATCCGGTTGGGGTTACGTGGTGATACCTTTTTGCATTTTCTCGGTATTGAAAGAAAGAACACCAACACTGCACCACCCTTTGAGGTTGACTAATCCATTGAGTTGAGAGGACTTAAAGACTATATTCTCCTTTATGTCAAAGGTCTGGGTATGGGAGTGGCAGATGTCATCCCAGGAATGTCGGGAGGTTCGGTGGCCTTTATCACAGGTATCTATAGCGAAATGGTGCATGCTCTAAGAGCGATCGACAGGGAAGCCTTCGAATTGGTGACAAAAAAAAGATTCAATGATTGCTGGAAAAAAATCAACGGGAACTTTCTTGTCGCACTGTTTGCTGGTATTGTAACAAGCCTGCTGACTATCGCCCGACTGATGACGCATCTACAGACCAAATATCCAATACTGGTGTGGTCGTTTGTGTTTGGCTTGATACTGATATCAGCGCTACTTGTTCTCCGTGACATAAAAAAATGGAACTTGGGCATTGTAGCTGCATTTTTCTGCGGTGCACTTGCGTCATACGGAATTACATTGCTGTCGCCGGTTCAAACACCGGTATCGATATGGTTCATTTTTCTGACCGGAATGTTATCTGTATCTGCATTGCTTATTCCAGGATTGTCAGGGGCATTTATATTGCTGCTTCTTGGCAAATACCAGTACATGGTCAATGCTTTGATAAGCTTTAACATCGTGGTTATCCTTGTCTTTTTAGGGGGATGTGTGGTTGGGTTGATAGGATTCTCCAGATTTTTGACGTGGACATTGGATAATTATCGCAATGCAACCGTAGCTTTGCTGACCGGATTTATGCTGGGCTCGTTAAATAAGGCGTGGCCCTGGCGGGAAGTACTTGAATATGTGACCAATAGCAAAGGTGATCAGGTTCCCGCATTTGACAGAAGTATATTACCCTGGCATTACTTCAATATAACAGGAAAGGACCCTCAGGTTTTTCAGGCCATTTTAATGATGGCAATAAGTGTTTTTATCGTAGTATTATTTGTAAAGATTGCAGCAAGACTTAAAACAAAAATCTGAACATGGAAAAAGTATTCGGGCTAATTGGCGCCGCCGTTAGTCACTCGTTCTCAAAAGCATATTTTGATGAGAAATTTTTTCGCGAAGGACTTCGTGACTACCACTATGAATTATTCCCGCTGGGTAATATCAAGGAAATCGAAAAACTGCTCAAAGACACCAAAGGGTTATCTGGCCTTAACGTTACAATCCCTTATAAGGAGCAGGTGCTCAAGTATCTTGACGAGGTAGATGGTTTTGCAAAGAAAATCGGCGCCGTGAACGTTATCAAAATAAAGGATGGAAAACTGAAAGGATTTAATACCGATTCAGACGCATTCTTTGAGACGGTAGACAAATGGTTGCCGAAAGAAAAAAATCTCAATGGACTGATACTCGGAACCGGCGGATCATCAAAGGCCGTTCAGGAGGCTCTCAAAAAACTCAATGTAAATTTCCGGGTTGTGTCACGCGAACGCAAGAAAGGTGATCTTGCTTATAACGATCTTGAAAAGGACCCATCGATTATCGAAAAATCATTTTTGATAATCAATACAACACCACTTGGAATGAGCCCAAATACTGAAACAATGCCTCCCATCGATTTCGAGCACATTGGCCCCGACCATTACGTGTACGACCTTATCTATAATCCTGCACGCACTATGTTCCTTCAAAAGGCGGAGATGTGCAACGCTAAAATCAAGAACGGCCTCGAAATGCTTCATATCCAGGCTGAAAAGTCTTGGACTATTTGGAATAATTAATCGTCTGCCAATTGGGGGCAGGCAATACTTGATCGTTGACTTATTGAGTGTTGAATGTTGAGTGTGCTGATCGGAGGTGTGGATGTTTCAAAAAGATCTAACAATAAACACTCCAGCTGGCAGCCGAACGACAACCATCTCTGTAACTCCGCCATTTATGGCGGAGCAGACGCGAATACTCGTCCCGGGCTTTAGCAATGAGACGGTTTTGCAAATACAATTTTTATCTGAAGGCGTCTCACAGACTTTCAAGGAGAACTGGCTATCCACTTATGTGCAATCCATATCTACTTACGAACGCCTCACATTCTTGAGAAAATGAAATTTTTTGGTGATGTTCCTCCTGGTTCTGAATGTATCTACGCACTTTATATATTATGGACTCGCTGACCGAAACCGCGTAGTACTCATCGGCCCATTCGAATTTGGATTTAACAAGTTCATTCTTATTTATCCAATGTGCTGATTCCCCCTTTATTAAATTTAAAGTCTTGGCGATACTCATGTCTGCATTCAATCCAATTAGGCAGTGCATATGTTCGGTATAGCCGTTGATTGTGTCAATGTAAATTTGTTTTAGGTGAGCATTTTCCTTTATGTGAGATATCACTTTAGCCCGCACTTCAGAAGTTAAGAAAGGCACCCTATTTTTAGTTCCCCAAACGGTATGGATCATAACTCTGACATACGACATAACGGTAGTTTATAGCAACTGGAATTTATAAAACGAGGCAGTGGCAGCCATTCATGAGCCAAAAAAAAAGAAATTGAATCTTCGACGCCAGATCGGTCAAGAAGAAAATCCAGATAATTTTGATATTAGTCCGTATAGACGTTCAATGCCAAACGACCTTAATTAGGTGAAATTGTAAACGTCTTTTTTCCGCCAGTCACGGCTAAAGCCCAGAGTGCTCGGCTTTCTCATGCTCCGCCTTAAAAGGCGGAGTTAACAAGTATCTCTACGAGCCGGCTGGGATGGGTAGCGCCACGATCAAGAGCAAATTCGAAATGCTTCATATCCAGGCTGAAAAATCCTGGACAATTTGGAACAATTAGTTATCAAGAAAGTTTATCTTTTAGAAGTTGCTCTCAAAATGAGCAACTTTTTTTATTTCCCGGCGAAACTTAATCACAAATCCAACGATTAGACGTATAACGAATAACGACTAACTTACACCAATGGATTTCAAACTGACCAGCGAATACGAACCGACGGGTGACCAGCCAAAAGCCATCGAGCAACTCATAAATGGCGTAACGAACGGCGAAGCTCATCAAACGCTGCTGGGCGTAACCGGCTCGGGTAAAACCTTTACTATCGCTAACGTGGTGGCTCGTACGAACAAGCCTACGTTGGTGCTCAGTCACAACAAAACGCTTGCTGCTCAGCTCTACGGTGAATTCAAACAATTCTTTCCTGAAAACGCGGTAGAATATTTCATATCGTACTATGACTATTATCAGCCTGAGGCATTCATTCCATCATCGGGACTTTACATCGAAAAAGATCTGTCTATTAACGAAGAGATAGAAAAGCTCAGACTGAGTGCAACGTCTTCGCTACTCACGGGACGCCGTGATGTTATTGTCGTTGCATCCGTATCGTGCATTTATGGAATAGGGAACCCGGAAGAATTTGGAAAAAATGTAATTAAGCTGAAGGTTGGTGAAACTGTGGCGCGAAACAAATTACTGTTCGCGCTGGTTGATATTCTTTATAGCAGAACTGAGTTGGAGTTCAAACGCGGAACGTTCAGGGTTAAAGGCGATACCGTCGACGTCTTTCTGGCCTATGCGGATTTCGCAGTGCGAATCTACTTCTGGGGCGACGAGATCGAATCGATCCAGCGTATTGATCCGCACTCTGGCAAGAAAATATCGGACGAGCAGTTAATTACCATTTTCCCGGCCAACCTTTTTGTGACCGGTAAGTCAATGTTACATCAGGCTATACGTGAGATTCAGGATGACATGGTTTCACAAGTGGGCATGTTCGAATCCGAGTTACGTCACCTTGAAGCAAAACGACTTAAGGAACGAACGGAATTCGACCTCGAAATGATGCGTGAACTTGGCTACTGCTCAGGTATAGAAAACTATTCTCGTTATTTCGATCGTCGTCAGCCTGGCGCACGGCCATTCTGCTTGATCGATTATTTCCCCGATGACTTTCTTCTCGTCATTGATGAAAGTCACGTTACGGTGCCACAGGTACGCGCTATGTGGGGAGGTGATCGCTCGCGTAAAGTCAATCTCGTTGATTATGGATTCCGGCTACCCAGCGCGTTGGACAATCGCCCGCTTACGTTCAATGAGTTTGAAGGCCTGATGAACCAGGTGGTGTACGTCAGCGCTACGCCATCTGAATACGAGCTGAGAAAATCTGAAGGTGTGGTTGTCGAACAGATCATACGCCCAACTGGATTGCTAGACCCCCAGATCGATGTTCGCCCCAGTAAGAATCAGATCGACGACTTGCTTGAGGAAATAGACGAACGGGTCAAGGTGCAGGAAAGAGTCCTGGTGACGACGTTGACAAAACGGATGGCCGAGGAGTTGACCAAATATATGGATCGTGTGGGAGTTCGTTGCCGCTATATTCACTCGGAAGTCGCCACACTTGATCGCGTTGAAATACTACGGGAGTTACGGCTGGGTGTTTACGATGTATTGGTCGGAGTCAATTTATTACGGGAAGGACTTGATCTCCCGGAAGTATCTCTGGTAGCGATCCTTGACGCGGACAAAGAGGGGTTCTTACGGAATCAAAGGTCGCTGGTACAAACGATCGGCCGCGCTGCACGCAATGTTAATGGCAGAGTGATCATGTACGCAGACAAAATAACAGATTCAATGCGGGAAGCTATCGATGAAACCGATCGGAGACGAAAGATTCAGCTCGATTACAATACCGCTAATGGAATTATACCAAGGACAATATTGAGATCAAAAGAATCGATACTTGGACAGACAAAGGTGGCGGATTCCAAACGTTCAACGAGAAACTATTATGTAGAAAATGAGGAGACGACTCTTGCATCAGATCCTGTGGTGGCCTACCTAAGCAAGGATGACCTTCTGAAATTGTCGGACCGAACTCGTAAAGCGATGGAGAAAGCGGCTAAAGAACTTGAATTCATCGAAGCGGCGAAACTCCGGGATGAGTATATGGCAATCCTAAAGCTTATTGAGGAAAGATCCTAAATCGCATCAGCGATAGCATATATTTTGATAAGGGCAGAATTTGCAGGTCTCAGGATCGGTAGTTTGATCGAACGGTACATTCGGATCAAAAAGTTCTTCCAATAACAACTTCAAATGCTGCTCAAACTCCGGGATCAACTGGTCAACGTCATCAATGTATTTTTTGTCGACCTTTAATCCAAACTGAAAGTTTCTGTCGAATAGGTTCATACGGTTGATAAGGCCAGGCACAATCTTGACTCCAATTGATTTGTTATTGGCTTTGTACAACAGTGCGTATAACATGGTTTGAAAAGCGGCCTTATTGCGTCTTTCTTCCCGCGAGAATAGTGACGGAATATTGTCAAAATCGAGCTTGTCCCTTCCCGTTTTATAATCAATCACCCTGACAACGTTTTCCTTCCGATCTACGCGGTCGATCTTTCCGCCCAGGATAACAAAACCCGGCGCGTTATCAAGCTTCATTACATAAGAAAGTCCCTCCTGCTCAAGCGCCTCCATCACAAAAGGAGCGTATGCCCTGTCTATTTCGATGATCCGTTGGGCAAAACGTTTGACAATTTCGTAAACGACGAGGCGTTGACCTTCGTACACTACTTTCTTGCCTGGCTCCAGTCGATATTCTTCAATGAATACCTCATCGATAAGCCCGGCTATACTTTCCTCTGTACTGTTGAGGTCGCTCGCTTCGATCACTTTAGTTCTCTTTCTCTCCGCTGTCTTTTTGTAAAACAGCTCCATGACCTGGTGCAGGAAGTTACCCAAAACCCGCGCATCGAGATCTTCCGCCACTTCGTCGGCTTCTCTTATTTTGGCAACATGCCTTAAATAAAATCGAAGTCTGCATTCAATATATGTGTTTAATGCCGAAGGTGAAATCCCTTTAAATTTCACGTTGCCTTCGCTGAGTTTTACCAATGCCTCCATCACGCCGGCGTCTTTATTGATTGAAATAGGCAGTATAGGCTCGGGTTGTATCGGATTATGTAAAACTTTTCGCTGGATTGGTTTCCCACTTTCATAAATCAGTTGTTGCAGGTAACGGCTCATTTCCCCCTGACCGAGAACATCCGTCTCAGAATTATAAAAGAGAAAAATGTTATCCGCACGCTGCATAAGGCGATAGAACAAATAAGCATACGTCGCGTCCTGGTGCTCGGCCGTCGGCAATCCGTATGCCTTTCTAATGTTCGCGGGAATATACGACCCCTTTCCTGATGACGAAGGGAACGCTCCCTCATTCAGAGACAGTACGAATACATTCTTGTAATCCAGGTTCCGAGTTTCTAGAACACCCATGATCTGTAATCCCCTTAAAGGTTCGCCGCTGAATGGGATTTTCTGCATCTGTACCAGTTGGCGAAATACTTTAAGAAAGAATTTCATCGAAGCCTGCGTCGACTTCAGTTTTTGTTCCGGATGTGGCGATGGAGGTTGATCAAGATCTTCACTCATGATCTGCTCCATACGGTTGAGCAGCTTCAGGAAATGGAAGGTAAATTCTTTGTCGAGGTCGCTGATCTTTTCCAACATTCCAATACTGGTCAAGATCGTTCGAAGATAGTTGAGAATGTTATCAGCCGTGTCCCCAAAAATAAGCCGATGCAACGGTACGGCAGAAGCAAGAAAATTTTTAGGAATAGAAACCCAATTCTGACTGAGTATTTCCTTGCGCTTGGTATTCGCTACAATGGGGTCTGCAGAGACCACGTAGGGATGCCCGAGCAACGGAAGGACGTGCCGGTGATTGAACAGGTCGCCTTTCCTGGCGATCTGCATTTCAACAAGTAGTTCGATTAAATTAAATATTGGTGCGCCGCTTAGTGGAAAGCCCATGGTGATATTGAGCTTTTCAATAGCGCCACTCAAACCATGCAAGACAGGCAAAAGGAGCTTCTCGTCTGGTAAGACAATAAGGGTGTCTTCAGGGTCAATTCCTTTAGCCAACTGTTGTTGAAGAACCTCCGCCATGACTTTCGTCTGCCCGACCGGCTCAGCCGCCCCAAATACCTGGATGGATTTTTCACTTCCCGAAAAATTCGACGGGACATTCCTCAAAAATGAACTGCCAAGGATCTTGTGGTCATGATATTCGCGGAAGAACTTTCCAGCCTCCTGAGTATTGTTATTGACGTAGTAGGCGTCGGTGTCCCAATAAATATCTCCAACACCTTTTTCAATGAAATAAGAAATCACTTTTTCTTCGGCCTTCGTCAACGCATTGAATCCGGCAAAGATGATCTTATCGCTTTTTACTTTGGATGCAAGATCATCAATTCCTTCTGCGACCAATCGGTACATTAGTCCCTCATAGGCAATTCCATCGGATAAAAGAGAATTCTTGAACGAGCGGTAGAGTTCAAACAGCTGACTCCAGACGTTCAGAAATTTTTTCTTGTTCGCCGTAAGGTTCTCCTCAAAACTTTTCCAAAATCCTTGTAAGAAATTCCGTTGCTCATCTGTGAGGTAATCAAAGGTTGAATCCAACTCTTTCTGATTAGTCAAGTCCATGAACAGCTGTCCGGCGTTTACCAGGTATTTGTCAATTTCATCGAAGTCGCGCAGCAACATATCGCCCCAGAAATAGAATTTATCAAACGGTTCTGCCGACGGATTTTGTTTAAGCACGACATCCTTGTACACGCGATAGAGGCGATAGTTCAGTTCAAGTTTGTCGGGAATATTAAGGTCGGAAAGGCCGGTGAAGAAATCTTCGATGGTGATCAGCCGCGGCGCAAATGCTGGCTTGTCAAGAAATGTGCTCAGGTGTTTTCTAAAATACAGTACCGCTCTGCGGTTGGGGAAAATGACTGTCAGTCCCTCCAGCTGCTGGTCTTGTTTATAAATGTCCTCGGCAAGTTCGTATAGAAATTTCTTCATGGATTAATCCATCGTCAAAGAACACATATATGGGTAAATATGCAAGGAGATATGCGCTAAGGAAATAGGGAATATGGAAATAAGTGAAGGGGTTTGTTTTTCACCGCAGAGGCGCAAGGGACGCAAGGTTTCGCAAGGAAATCCATTGCTAAAGAAAAATATCTCAGGTTAGATCGTTGCGTAACCCGGCGAGCTTTGCGCCCGAGTCCTCGGGGGTAAAAAAGTCTGGGCAGTCTCTACAAAAAATCAACCGAACTAATATCGCCACGCTTCGGTTTCGCAAAAGTCCGCGTAAGAGTTGGTATACGTGTCTTTCACACGATAGTGCATACTGATAGAGCTTCCATAAACTGTTCCTGCACCTTCTATCTCATATCCGCTAACGATCTGGTATGGTATTGTTATGCGGTCGTAGTCCAGGTAGGCATAGACACGGATATTCGATGCATAAAAATCATCGATATAGATCTCACGATTATGACCCGACTTTCCCACATAGATCGAGTAGGCAGTAATCTGATTATAGGTCTCACTGTATTCCTCTACGTCATATCGGCCAATTATTTTGTCCCGTACATCGTAACGAGGCTCCGGTTCATAAACGTCACACGAGGAGACAATCAGTGCAATCAGCAGTATCGGTAACAGTCGTATCATATTCTCTAAATGATGGTGTTACCGTAGTAATTACAACTTTGAGGCCAGCCTTCGCGAGAGCGTACGGCTGGTGATGCCAAAATAGCCAAAAATAAAAACTCAGTTTTACGCAACCCCTTTAAAAATCAAATGCCGAACGTGGTTAACGTCCGGCATTCACACTACAATGCGCCATTTGCGAAACCTAAAAACTGCAAATAAAAAATAGGCGCGACTTCAGACTAAAAATTGGCACTCCGGCACCGGCTAAAAATATTTACAACCAACAACCACTACGAATGGAGTAAATTACCAGTCGTGCCGGAAATGCCATATCTTCAATGTCTTTCGGGTTTATTCATTGTTAGTCCACATTATCATGAAGGAATTTATTATTACCCAGAAGGTTGTTATCATCATTCAGATTGTACTTTGAAATAAAAGGCTCAGATGAGTGCGGGACATCCTGCATTTTTACCCCTCTTCGCAGATAGGCAGGCAACGACCACTTTTCGTTGAACTCCTCTTTTGTCATTTCAAGCTTTTTCGCTTGTTTGATCTTTTCTTGTCTTTCTTTAGCCTGTTGCTGCAAGCGTTGTTTGGTTGATCGAAGTTCCATCATTCCCTCCTCATTTATAACCTGGTCGCCATATTTTTCGGTGGAGTGGTCGTACTCGTCATCGCGGAAAAGTCCTTCCTCACCCTCTTCTTCTTCCTTTACAGGTTCTACCCTGTTAAAAGGTCCGGTGAACACCATCTCGCGTTCAGCTGGTTCCTGATCTTGTTTTGGTTCTGGTGGCGACTCCTTTTTCTTCACTTCAAAATCACCTTTCTCATTTACAGAGTTGTCAGTATTAAATAACCACCCCTGAGAACGATCGAGATCGTGGACTGTCTTTTCCTCCTTCTTTGTGTCATATATCCGTGATTCGGATTGAAAGCCTGTTGCTATAACCGTTACGCGGATGCGATCGCCGAGGTCAGGGTCAACACCATGACCAAAGATCATTTCGGCTTCTTCACCTGCCTGCGACTGAATATACTCGGTGATCTCTGTAAGTTCGTCCATCTGCAGCTCTGCGTCGGCGCCGGATATGATCGACAACAGTATACGCTTCGCGCCCATGATATCACGGTTGTCGAGCAATGGTGATGCAAGAGCTCCTTCTGCTGCCTTGCGCGCTCTGTTTTCGCCCCTGGTTTCAGTCGAGCCCATAACAGCCGCGCCAGCATTCAGCATCACGGTACGAACATCTTGAAAGTCGACGTTAACGTATCCAGCCAGCGTGATAATTTCTGCTATGCCCTTTGCAGCAGTCGTCAGGATATTATCCGCTTGAGCAAACGCCTGGCCTATAGAAAGATTTCCGAAGATCTCTCTCAGCTTATCGTTAAGGATGACTAAAACGGTATCGCAGTTGTTGCGTAGCGCATCAAGGCCATGGAACGCCTGACCCATCTTCTTTTTGCCCTCGAACGAAAACGGCGCAGTAACTATGCCGACGGTAAGGATATCCATGTCGCGGGCGATCTTGGCAATGACAGGTGCAGCACCGGTTCCGGTTCCGCCGCCCATGCCG
This sequence comes from Chryseolinea sp., assembly GCA_035316905.1. Lineage (GTDB taxonomy): Bacteria > Bacteroidota > Bacteroidia > Cytophagales > Cyclobacteriaceae > Chryseolinea. The sequence continues at coordinate 16,273 of DATHIE010000462.1, forward strand.
GCCGTAACGAACAGCATCTTTGTATCCTGCAGCATTTCGCGGATCTGTTCCTTGCTTTCAAGCGCCGCATTCTTTCCGACTTCCGGATTTGCTCCGCAGCCCAAACCTTCAGTGAGGTTGGCGCCGATTTGCAATTTGTTAGGAACCGGGCTGCTGCTTAGAGCCTGGTTATCGGTGTTACATACTATAAACTCAACATCCTTGATGCCTTGTTTGTACATATGGTTCACCGCATTGCTACCTCCCCCACCGACACCAATCACCTTGATGATTGAGCGCGTGTTGCTTGTCTTGGGGATCTCGAATTTGTATGATCCTGTTTCAAACATGATTAGTTTTTTAAGTGGTTGTCTGTGGATTAATGATATTCGCTTTTGTTATCCAGGTCATCAATCAACAAACTCTTTGTTTTGTTTAAGATGTTGTCGAAGAAACTCCGGGATGTAACTGTTGCTGGGCGTTTCACTTTGGTGGATTTCACCACTTCGCGCGCCTCTTTGTATCGGTCTTCTCTTTCGTCAAGAGAGCGGAATCCCGCAAGAACAAGTCCCACAGCAGTAGCATACATCGGGCTTTTTACAGACTCGATCTTGCTTTTGCCAAGGTGTTCATTCGCGTAACCGATACGAGTGTCCATACCGGTCATGTACTCAACTAGTTGCTTGAGATTACTTA
>DATHIE010000463.1:0-30453 GCA_035316905.1 Chryseolinea sp.
GCCCACCTTCACCGCAGTGGAAATATCAGTGACCGCGACTATCAAAGTTATCTCGACATCTTCCATTCGATGATAAACTTTGTTCAACCTCCCGAACTGCTTATTTATCTACGGGCAGATATTCCGAAACTGGTTCAGCAAATAGAGAAGCGAGGACGAGACTACGAGTATGCCATTCGATTAGACTACTTGCGTAAACTGAATGAACGCTATGAAGAGTGGATTGGCAATTATAAGTTGGGGAAACTGCTGATCATTGACGTGAACAAACTGGACTTCGTCGAGCGGATCGAAGACTTTGCTTTTATTGTAGGTAACATCGACCTGGAATTAAACAACCTGTTTGGGATTTGATCCCACTATTTTTCACAGAACGAGCCTTTGGCAATCCAAAGCTTCTTCACATCCAATGTTAACAAGCCTTGCTGGATCGCAGGATCTGATTCGATCGATTCTTTAGGGAAGTCGCCGCTTATTATTAGAATACCTCCATCGAATTCACCAAAAATGCCTTCAGTGACCACGTTGGCTTTTGTTCCAATCTCTTTGAGGTAGTCATCGTGTTTGTAAAAGATCTGGGGATAATCCCTCGCCGTTGATTTTGACTTGTTAGCTGTGAAGCGGATGAACTGGTAGGTTACCATTTCGTACGGCTCTTTGGCGCTGCAGACTGAATTCACCCTCGGTCTATACGGAAGGATCTCGACATCCCAACGATTTGCTTGTACACCAGGATCTGTGGCGAGCCAGGATTTTGTATCGTCGACGGATGTCGTGTTGAAAATGAAGATTCCGCCACCTCCTTCAAACGGACCAGCAGCTATCAACTTACCTTCTTTGGCAAGTCTTTCAATGTTAGCCATATGGCCGGCCATAAGTTTTTCGCCTTCTTCTTTTGGCAATTGTTCAGCGTCCGCCTTTTTGTTAAGAAACACGAAGATGTAACTGGGTGATTGGCCGAATGCATATGAGCACGCCAGCGCGGTGATAATGAATAGCAAACCTGTTTTCATTTCGAAGTATTATGGGAAGTCAAGCTAGCCCAGGAAGTATTCCATTAAAAGTCTTTTCACATGAGATTTTTTCAAGTCGCCGGTATTGCAACTCAACCGGAAAAAAGGAGTACTGAATTTTTAAACTTCCGCCTGTTTCTTTTGTCCCACCATGAGAACGCCGGCGAGGATAAATCCCGTTCCCAGGAGTTGAAGTCCATAGACTGGCTCCTGAAGAAAAATTGATGCCTGCAGGATCGTCGACACCGGCCCCACACTTCCAATAATCGCTGCGTTCCCTGACCCTACGCGCTTTATTCCTTCGGAGATCAGATAAGATGGGATGACGGTGCTGATAATCGCCATCGCGAAACTGTACGCATAAACTCTCGCTGGTTGTTCAGTAAGTGGCGCGTTGCTGGTAACAAAAAAGTGGATGATCACTGCCGCCGCCGCAAAACTCATCGCGTAGCTATTGAACTTTGATGAACCAACTACCGGAATCAACTTTCCGCTACCCACGATATACATAGCATAAGTAAGCGCACAAACGAGGATCAGCAACGAACCTTTCCAAAAGTTTTCTCCGGATCCCTTTCCCTGAATTTCGGGCAAGCATGCAGCTATCAACCCTGCATAGGTAAGGCCAAGCGCTAACCATTGCCAGGATGTTATCCGTGTTTTGAAAATCGTTGCAGATATAACCAGCACAAGGGTCGGATATACAAACAGGATAAGACGTTCAATTCCCGCAGTCACATATTGCAGACCAAGAAAATCCAGCAGGCTGCTCACATAATATCCGAGACATCCAATTCCAGCGATCGCCAGCCATTGTTTTTGGGTGAACTTTACATTTGTGCTCTGATTGGAAGAAATAAACGCAGAGACAACAAAGAACGGAAGGGAAAATATCATGCGCAGAGCCAGTAACGTCACCGGGTCTACATCGGTATCCCTATAGGCCAATTTTACAAAGATAGCTTTAGTTGAAAAGCATATTGCTCCGAATAGGCACAGGAGTATCCCCCCTACGAAGTATGAATTGAATTTTTTCTCACCCATGTTAAAACGACAACGCCTTGACCAGTTTTGCCAGGTCTTTGGCATCATTGTATACATTCGGCGCCACACGGATCGCGTCACCTCGTATTGAAACAAAAATGTTATTTCGATGTAACACTTCTTTGATCTTTTGCGGATCGTGCTTCAGCAATCGAATCCCGAATAGATGGCCACCGCGATAGCCGTCTTCTTCCACCCAATAACCTTTTTCCTTAAGGGATTCAATTGCAGGTCCACTAATTGACTTGATATATTCCTGCACATTGGCAACACCCCATTGATTCAATTGTTTAATTGACTTTATCAGCATGGGTACATATACAAAATTGCTGTGCTCCCCAACATCATAACGGAGAGCTCCACCCTGGTAAGATGCCTGATAGTTTACAAGGGCTGAGAAATCTTCACTGTCGAGACGATTAAGCCAGCTTTCCTCAATTGGCTTACCTTCATCAAAGTACTCACTGTAGTACGCAACACCAATGGAATAAGGACCCAGTAACCACTTATAGCCGGCACATACCAACGCATCGGGTTGAATTTTTTTAACGTCAAACGGCAATACGCCTACCGACTGTGTACCATCGATAATCAGAAGAGCGCCAACATCTCTTGTCCTTTTTCTGATCTCCTCTAGTTGAAAAAGAGTGCCGTCGGCCCAATGAACATTTCCGATGGCGACTGCCTTTGTGTTGTTGTCGATCGCAGAAAGTATCTTTTCATTCCAAGTCGCACCCCTACGTAAAAGCTCTTTGGGTGGCTCAATAGCGTCTATCGTTGCTCCTGTTTCTAAACAAAGTCGTTGCCACGGATAATAGTTACTGGGGAACTGTTCAGCTGCGACAATAATTTTTTCCCCCCGACCGATCTTAAGGTTCAATGCCACATTTGCCATACCGTAGGAAACTGACGGTACAATAGCAATTCGTTTAGGGTTCTCGGCATTTATTAACCGTGCAAATTCATCGCGAAGTAATTCTCCATCTGTAAAAAAATCTTCTGCCAGGATTGTTGATGGATTCCTCTTTCTTCTCAGGTTTTGAATGCCCACTTTTTCGGCCGTCTTAAGCAACGGCGACATATAGGCACAATTGAGGTATGTTACCTTCTTCGGTAAAGTAAACTTCGAACGCTTGCAGGAAATCATGATAAAAGAGCGATGATATTTTAATTCTTGAATTTATTATAAAGGAACAATAACAATGAAAGGAGAATACTGATAAGAATGCTTGTTGCTAACGGAAAATATATCTTTACATTTCCTTTGTCGATGGAAAAGTCGCCTGGAAGTTTTCCAAGAAAGGGTATCTTGTGAGCGTAGTTGATAGCCAATCCAACCAGGATGCAAACAATCCCCACGAGAATCAAGAACTTGCCCATATGATCAAACTTCTCAAAATTAGTGAACAAATTGTCATTTGACATTGGGTTTTATGACTGTTGGAAAGTTATACCTGATTCCTAATATAATTGCCGATAACACACAAGACGCTGTAATAACGGCGCAAGTGAAATCCGTGTTGCCCGGCATTACTCACTTTCTTGCAGAAGATGTTCGCACTGCCCGACGATTTTTAAGCAGCTTGAAGATTTACGATTCGATAGAACCGTTGCACTTTGATGTGTTGGATAAAGATACCGATCCATCCGTCGTCCGGAATTTGCTTTCACCCGTGTTTGAAGGGTTCGATATGGGCATAATTTCGGAGTCAGGTTGTCCGGGAGTAGCGGACCCAGGCGCGCTAGCGGTGAGATTTGCGCATGACAATAACATCCAGGTTATACCCTTGGTCGGGCCCTCGTCGATACTATTGGCATTGATGGCTTCGGGTTTGAATGGACAACATTTCGCTTTCCATGGTTACCTGCCAATTGACACCAGGGAAGCAGAACACTCTATTAGAAGCCTTGAAAAAGATTCAAGACTGAAGAACCAGACGCAGGTTTTTATTGAAACGCCGTACCGAAGCAATGCCTTATTTCAACTACTCATAAAGACCCTGGGCGGTGATACCCTTCTTTGTATTGCCGAAAATCTGACGGGAAACAATGAAATCATCAAAACGGCCCCCATAAAAAAATGGCGCAATGCAAACAAGATATTGCCAAAGGAACCAGCAGTGTTTCTATTTCTGGCCATTTAATTCGATTGAGTTCACAAACTTTTTGTTTTTCATAAATCAATCTAAATTTGCGGACTTACAAATTGCGCTTAAAGTATAATAACTGATACAATCTAAAATTCCAAATTCCTTATGCCTCATTTATTTACTTCAGAATCAGTATCTGAAGGCCATCCCGACAAAGTCGCAGACCAGATTTCGGACGCGCTCATTGATTATTTTCTTGCCTACGATCCAAACTCTAAAGTGGCCTGTGAGACACTTGTTACCACAGGACAGGTCGTCCTTGCCGGAGAAGTTAAATCTGATGCTTATCTGGACGTACAGGATATTGCCAGAGAAGTTATTCGCAAGATTGGCTACACCAAGAGCGAATATATGTTCGAGGCAAATTCGTGTGGTATCTTTTCGGCTATTCATGAACAGTCACCCGACATCAACCAGGGAGTTGAGCGTAAGAGGAAGGAAGATCAGGGTGCGGGGGATCAGGGAATGATGTTTGGCTATGCGACAAACGAAACGGATAACTTCATGCCTCTTCCTCTTGAATTAGCCCACCTCCTGCTGCGTGAGCTTTCTATTATCCGTAATGACTTTAGGGTGATGAAATACCTTCGTCCCGATGCAAAATCGCAGGTGACGATTGAATATGGAGATGACAACAAACCTCAGCGCATTGATACAATCGTGATCTCCACTCAGCATGATGATTTTGCAAAAGATGCGAAGATGTTACAGCAGATCAGAGAAGATGTAATCAATATCGTAATCCCGCGAATAAAGAAAAAACTACCAAAGCGCGTCCAGAAACTCTTCGGAAAGGACATCAAGTATCACGTTAACCCAACAGGCAAGTTTGTTATTGGGGGACCTCACGGAGATACGGGCTTGACTGGACGCAAAATAATAGTGGATACTTATGGAGGTAAAGGAGCACACGGTGGTGGCGCTTTCTCAGGAAAGGATCCATCGAAGGTAGATCGCTCAGCCGCCTATGCAACCCGTCACATCGCCAAGAACCTGGTTGCAGCGGGGGTGTGTGATGAAGTGCTTGTGCAGGTAGCCTACGCTATCGGTGTCGCACAACCCGTGGGTCTCTATGTGAATACTTACGGTACGGGAAAGGTTGGTTTTAGTGACGGTGAGATAGCAAAACGTGTCGGAAAGATATTTGACATGCGCCCCTACTTTATTGAGCAAAGATTTAATCTCAGAACTCCAATATACGCTGAAACCGCTGCCTATGGTCACATGGGACGCGAACCGAAAATTGTTGAGAAAATATTTAACGCCGGAAAGAAGTCCGAAAAGAAAGTAAAGGTCGAATTGTTCCCTTGGGAAAAGTTGAACTATGTCGACCAGGTTCGAAAGGCTTTTAAGATCAAGTGATCTGATTCTGCGTAAGCACAAAATACAAAGGCTCCCGGATGGGGGCCTTTTTTTATGAACGATCCGCCCACCATTTTCAAAGTTGTAATGTCGATTTCCTTACCTATATTTCTTGACGTTAAATTTACGTATGAAGCGATCTGGAATATTACTGGTATTAGTGTTTTCAGCTTGTATACTCCGTGTGGCTCAGGCCCAGGAGGATGATACCACCAGGGTCTTGAATGAAGTGGTTATACGCGCGTTTTTATATAATCGCCCTGCGAATGAAGTCCCAGCCGCAGTCGCTACGCTTGACCAAAAGGATCTCGAAAGGTTTAATAATACTTCCATTCTTCCCGCGGTCAATCTAATACCCGGAGTTCGCATGGAAGAACGTTCGCCGGGAAGCTATCGGTTTTCAATACGAGGAAGTCTCTTGCGCTCACCTTTTGGTGTAAGGAATGTTAAGATGTATTGGAACGGGCTACCACTGACAGATGGCGGAGGCAACACGTATCTCAACCTTCTTGACTTCAACTCTATCACAAGCTCTGAGATCATTAAGGGCCCGGGTGGAAGCCTGTACGGGGCAGGTACCGGGGGCGTTGTGTTGTTCAATAAAGAGCCGTCGAACCCTGGTTTAAAACTATCGACTGTTTTCGGAAGCTATGGCCTTCAACGATATCAGTTGTCAGGGCAGGTCGGAAGAGATAAAATAAAAGCATCCATTCAATATGGGCATCAGCAGTCGGATGGATATCGCCAACAGACGAAAATGGATCGCGACGCCCTAAACGCTGACGTTATTTTTCTAGTGGGCCCAAAGAGTTCGTTGAATGCCACCGTGTTTTATACGGATTTGTTTTACGAAACACCGGGTGGACTCACAAAGGCGCAATTTGAAGCTGATCCGAGTCAGGCTCGTCCGGCTGGTGGCCCGTTTCCGAGTGCTGTTGATGCAAAAGCTGCCGTAAGAAACAAGACGGTTTATGGCGGCTTGATGTATGAATATCAATGGAGCGACAATTGGATAACAAAAGCCGGGGTCTATGGATCACACACAGATTTTAAGAATCCCACAATCCGAAATTATGAGATCCGCGATGAAAAGAATTTAGGAGGACGCACCGACACTCAATTTTCGTTTGATCAAGATACTTGGAAGGGAAAGATCACGTTTGGCGGCGAATACCAGTACTTCTTTTCACCGCTCGACGTGTACAACAATAACGGCGGTGAACCGGGAACTGTTCAAACAATGGACGAGCTGAAATCAAGACAGCTCCTGCTTTTTCTCCAAGCAGATATTGACCTGCCGAAAGGCTTTTACCTTACGCTCGGAGGCAGCGCAAATTTTCTAAAATATGATTTCGCAACAGTATCAGTCTCGCCGGTAACAGAGCAACATCGGAAATTCGATCCTGAGTTTTCCCCGCGCATTGCGTTGTTAAAGAAACTGAACAACGCAATATCCGTTTATGGAAGTGTCAGCAAAGGATTTTCGCCTCCGTCATTGGCGGAAGTGCGGCCGTCCGCCGGAACATATAACAATTCATTGAACCCCGAACGCGGAATCAGCTATGAGCTGGGCCTGAGGGGAGGGTTCTGGAAACAGCAGCTATTATTTGACGTAAGCACATACGACTTTGAGTTGGATGAAACAATTGTTATCCAGCGAACACCAGATGGTGCGGAATATTTTGTCAACGCCGGCAACACATCACAAAAAGGAGTCGAAGCAAGGGTGACATGGACGCCAACCATGAATTCTTCTTTTTTGTCTGGGCTGAAGATCTGGACGAGCTATACTTATAATCATTATCGTTTTGAAGAATATATTCAAGACGGAAATGATTATTCAGGAAATCGGTTGACAGGGGTTGCCCCCACCATTGCTTTGCTGGGCATAGATATGACATTGCAAAAAGTCTATCTCAATGTCACAACAAACTACACGGATGCAATTCCATTGAATGATGCGAATACTGAATACGCTGATTATTACTTCCTCCTCGGTGGGCGAGTTGGCTACCGTACAAATCTTAAAAATGTTCTGCCTTTTGAAATATTCGCCGGGATTGACAATGCGCTTGATGAAACATACAGTCTTGGCAATGATTTGAATGCAATCGGAGGTAGATTTTACAATGCAGCTGCACCGAGGAATTATTACTTTGGCCTCAACTTCGGTTTCTTGCCTCGGAAGAAAGGTACCCCCTGAATTTTTGATTTATGGTTCAGAACATTCCCTCGAATGTCCGGCAAGGTGTAGTTCGTGTACTGAATCTCGCAGGAACAGACGACCTGCGTGATTTTGATTTTTGCGGAGGAGGCTGCATTAATCATGGTGGGAAATTGCAAACGACCACAGGCACGTTCTTTTTGAAATGGAACAGTGCAAAAAAATTTCCATCCATGTTTCGCGCTGAGGCCAACGGTCTCAAGCTGCTTAGAAAGACGGAAGCAATTGAAATTCCTGCCCTGGTTGGCGTCGGCGAAGACGATGATAACCAATTCATTTTACTTGATTTCATCGAGCAAGGTCCGCAGGCCAAATCCTACTGGAAACATCTGGGGTCCAGACTTGCCACGCTTCACAAAACAACCAATGCACAGTTTGGACTCGATCACGAAAATTACATAGGCTCCCTTCGACAATTTAATACATCAAGTCAAAGCTGGATTGATTTCTTTGTTCATCAAAGGTTAAACGTTCTGCTTAAAAGGGCAGTTGATTCAGGTTTGGCTGGTAGTGAAATGGTCAAGTCATTTGAAGCTCTGTATCCAAACCTTACCTCCTTGCTTTCCGAAGAAAAGCCAGCTTTGCTTCACGGCGATTTGTGGAGCGGAAACATAATCACAACCGCCAAAGGTGAACCATGCCTTATTGACCCTGCGGTGTATTATGGTTGTAGGGAAGTCGATCTGGCAATGACAAAGTTGTTTGGAAGTTTTCCAACAGAGTTCTATGAGGCATACGACCAAACATATCCGTTAATGCCTGACTATGAAGATCGTTTCGATTTATATAATCTTTATCCGTTGTTGGTTCACTTAAATCTATTTGGGGCACAGTATAAAAGTCCTATTACAGGAATTCTTAGCCGGTTTGTGAAATAAATGGATTGTGACGGAATGCATTTTCCCGCAGATGTCACGGATTAAATTCACTACCGAGTAGCTCGGGGCTGGCGCTGATTTACGAAGAACAAATCCGTGAAAATCAGCGTGCCTTTTGATCTGCGAAAATCAGCGGGAAAGCCACCGATGTGTGTGTGATGCTTGAAGTATCGGCAATGGCCAATGCATTTGTAAATTTCTACTATAGGTTGGTTTTAATTCAGGATGTAATGCCTTCGCTGAACGCATTTTTTTTCTTAATAGCTTCTATAATGAGATTGGCATGTATCCTTGAATTTTCAATGAACCACTTGTTTGTCTTTAATCCACCACACACGACCCCGGCCAGATATAGGTTAGGCACATTGGTTTCCATTGTCTGATCATCGTAAACCGGTGTGTGAAATTCGTCATCTCTGAATTTTATTCCGCACGCTTCCATAAACTCAAAGGGTGGCTGATATCCCGTCATGGCTAGAACAAAATCATTTTCCAGGATGCGAACACCTTCGGGAGTTTCAATTTCGACCGAAATATCATCAATGCGTTTTACTTGGGAATTAAAATACGCTTTTATCGAACCTTCTTTGATCCTGTTTTCTATGTCAGGCTTTACCCAATACTTCACACTTTCTCCAATGGAGGGTTCACGCACAACCATACTTACTTCAGCTCCCTTTCGGTAGGTCTCCAGGGCGACATCCACTGCAGAATTCGCTGCGCCAACAACGATAATTTTCTGGCCGAAATAAGGATGAGGCTCATCATAGTAATGTTTCACTTTTGATAACTCTTCACCCGGGACGTTCAGCAGGTACGGAAGATCATAAAAGCCCAATGCCAAAATGGTGTAGGAGCATGAGTAAATACCTTTTGATGTTGTAATCCTCTGACCCGTAGCCGAACGCTCTATGGACATGACTTTTTCATAAAGTTTCACATTCAGGGCCCAAGTCATACAGACGCGCCTGAAATATTCCAGTGCCTCCACACGGTTTGGCTTGGATCCATGAGAAATAAATGGCACCTCTCCAATTTCGAGACGCTCAGACGTTGAAAAAAATGTCATGTTCAAGGGATAGTTGTACAAGGAGTTGACCAGGCAGCCCTTTTCAATGATCAGGTAGCTCAATCCTCTCTTCTGAGCTTCGATGCCACATGCCAGGCCGATGGGCCCCGCACCAATAATGATCAGATCGTAGTCGTGAATGGATGCCATTGTTTTTATACCGCCAGTTGGAAAGTATAGTTCATAAAAATAAGACTTAAATCAACTTTTACCAGTTGATGGTTTTCTAGATTGTTTTTATGCGATTGCAAAGGTTTGTTGGCTGGCATTAAAGTCATTTTGCTTCGAAACAGGAAATTGTATTTTTGCCAAATTTTAACGCTATGAGCAAGAGGCACTATTTGGCCCTGTTGTCGTTCTGGACAACATTCCAACTATTCGCACAACGCGAGATCACCGTAAACGACTTTACGACCGACAATAAGTTTATCCAGAGAGAAGTATATGGCATCAACTGGATGAACGACGGCCAGTACTTTTCCGCGCTCGAATCGAACAGGATTGTGAAGCACAACGTTACAAACAGCTCCTCCGAGGTGATTGTGGATTGTTCACTTTTAACACCACAATTACAGGTCGCAAGTTATATGTTTAGCAACGATGAGAAGAAGATCCTGCTGCTGACCTCCTTTGCCAGTATTTACAGAAGGTCATATAAGGGTGAGTATTACGTCTATGATATTCAAACAAAAACCGTTACACATCTTTCGGAAGGTGGTAAGCAGAGTTATGCAACATTTTCACCCGATGGAAGTAAAGTAGCTTTTGTACGTGAGAATAACTTGTACTTTGTGAACTTATCCAGCAAGCAGGAAGTACAGGTTACAAATGATGGGAAGTTCAATGAAATCATCAACGGCTCGACGGACTGGGTATATGAGGAAGAATTCTCTTTTGTCGTAGGATTTTATTGGTCCCCCACTGGAGAAAAGCTTGCGTATTACCGTTTTGATGAAACAGCGGTAAAAGAATATAACATGCAGGTGTGGGGAAGGACTCTGTATCCTAAAGACTACAGGTTTAAATACCCGAAAGCAGGTGAAGCAAATTCCACCGTGGAAATTTGGATTTATGATTTAGAAAGCAAGAAAAAAATAAAGGCTGATCTTGGGTCGCTCGTTGATACTTATGTTCCACGCGTTAAGTGGACGCAGGATCCTAATATTCTATCGGTCCGAACGCTTAACCGTTTGCAGAATGATCTGAAACTATTCCACACGAATGCTACCAATGGCTCATCCGTTGTGGTCCTGAATCAAAAGAGTGATACCTACATTGATCTTGAATTTACCGATGATCTCATTTATCTCGATAACCGTAAACAATTCCTTTGCTCAAGTGAAATGGACGGATTCAAGCACTTTTACTTGTATGATATCGGAGGTAAGCCGGTAAGACAACTCACCTCCGGAAATTTTGAGGTTTCACAATTTGTTGGCCTTGATCAAAAGGGCAATACGCTTTATTATACATCGACGGAAGTCTCACCTCTTGAACGACATTTTTATTCGATCACACTCGATGGAAAGAAAAAAGTTAAATTATCAGAAGGCGAGGGTACACACACCATCAATGCCAGCGAGGATTGCAGCTACTACATAGATCAACACAGCAGCAGTTCGCAGCCGCTTATTGTTTCCCTTTACAGAACAAAGACCAACTCGCGTATAGAAGTTTTAGAAGCAAACGACGACCTGAAGAAGTCCATAAATGAATTCCAGCTTGTGGGAAAGGAGACATTCAACTTCAAGACGGTCGACGGGACGACCCTTGAAGGTCAACTGATAAAGCCAAAAAACTTCGACACTTCAAAACAGTATCCCGTATTGATTTATCAGTATAGTGGACCCGGGTCACAGAATGTAAGCAATTCTTTTGGCGGAAGTCATTTCTACTTTCACCAGATGTTAGCGCAGAAAGGGTACGTGATTGCAATTATCGATACGAGAGGCACCGGAGGCCGTGGCGAGAAATTCAAAAAGTCAACCTATAAAGAACTTGGTAAGTCTGAGCTTGAGGATCACATTGCCGGCACAAAATTTCTTTCAACGCTCGACTATGTGGATGACAGCCGCATTGGAATCTGGGGCTGGAGCTACGGAGGTTACATGTCATCCCTCGCAATGACGAAAGCAGCCGGTGTGTTCAAGATGGGTATTGCTGTTTCTCCCGTGACGAACTGGCGGTTTTATGATACTATCTATACAGAGCGTTATCTGCAAACCCCACAACTGAATGCCAGCGGTTATGACAACAACTCACCCTCAACCTATGCTGCAAATCTCAGCGGAAATTTCCTGCTAATTCATGGAACAGGAGATGACAATGTTCATTTCCAGAACTCAATTGTGCTGGAAGATGCATTGATCAATGCCGGGAAACAGTTCCGATCATTTTATTATCCTGATAAGCACCACGGAATACAGGGCGAGAAGACGCATTTCCATTTGTATACCATGATGGCAGACTATATTTTGGAGAATCTGTAGCCAAAGCTGGATTTCCGGCGTGATTTGGTGTGTATTTTAAGACGGAGAGATTTCTACCGTAAATGCTAAATTCAATTTACATTTGCAGTCCAAAAAAGTGAATTAGAAGAATGAGAGATGTTCGTGTACGATTTGCGCCAAGTCCGACAGGTGCGTTGCATATTGGAGGGGTACGAACCGCGTTGTATAACTATTTGCTGGCTCGTCAGAACAATGGCACTATGATACTTCGTGTTGAGGACACGGATCAGACGCGTTATGTTCCCGGTGCAGAGGAGTACATCCTGGAAGCACTCAAGTGGGTGGGAATTAAGATCGATGAAGGGGTCGGCGTTGGAGGACCTCATGCTCCTTACCGGCAGTCGGAACGGAAACCAATGTATAAGCAGTATGCGCAAAAACTTGTTGACGAAGGCAACGCTTACTATGCGTTTGATACCGAACAGGACCTTGACGCTATGAGGGAACGGCTTAAGACGGCCGGTGTGACATTACCGCAGTACAACAGCATCACGAGGATGCAGATGAGAAACTCGCTTACACTTCTTGATGATGAAGTGAAAGCCCTGCTCGCGGCGGGTACACCATACGTTATAAGACTAAAAGTCCCGCGCAAGGAAGAAGTCCGTCTCAACGACCTCATACGGGGATGGGTGATGGTCCATTCATCACAGATAGATGATAAGGTGTTGATGAAAAGCGACGGCATGCCGACGTACCATCTCGCCAATGTTGTGGATGATTATTTAATGAAGATATCCCACGTGATCCGCGGTGAGGAATGGCTTCCTTCTGCTCCGCTACACGTGCTTCTTTATAAGTATCTAGGTTGGGAAGCTGACATGCCCCAGTTTGCGCATTTGCCCTTGCTACTAAAACCTACCGGTGACGGCAAGCTAAGCAAGCGCGATGCGGACCAGATGGGGTTTCCGATTTTTCCTTTAGACTGGACAGACCCAAACACCGGAGAAAAAGCAACTGGCTTCAGAGAGACCGGTTATCTTCCAGAAGCATTGGTTAACTTCCTTGCTTTCCTCGGTTGGAATCCCGGAACTACCCAGGAAATTTTTTCTATGGAAGAGCTCATTAAAACGTTCTCGGTTGAACGGATAGGCAAGGCAGGTGCCAAATTTGACATCCAAAAGGCGCAGTGGTTCAATCAGCAATATCTCCGGGCAAAACCCAACGAGCTTCTTGCCGAATATTTGATGGAGTCCCTAGGTCGCGAGAAGATCAAATGCTCCAGAGAGAAAGCCGAGCAAGTCGCAGCCGTGATGAAAGAACGAGTTACCTTTCCCAATGATTTTTGGGAGAAGGGAAAATTCTTGTTTTTTGCCCCTGTCACTTTCGACGAAGGTATCGCTGCCAAAAAATGGAACGATGACGCCGTGAAGGTGCTTAGCGCATTCAAAGATGAGGTCAACAAGCTGACTTCATTTAATGCTGAGATTGCTAAATCGACGCTGGAGCATGTGACGGCAAGTCTGGGAATTGGTACTGGCAAAATTCTTCAGGCGGTGAGGCTGTCTGTTACCGGCGCAGGCGGAGGCCCTGATCTAATGATGATCATGGAAATTATCGGCAAGGAAGAAGTGGTAAGCAGAATCGACTTTGCACTCAATACACTGAAAGTCAAAGTCGCGTAGAAAAGTTTCAACACAAATTTCGGGGATGGCATTTGCTAAAATGTCATCCTTATTTTTTTTTAGACGGTTATTTTAGTAGGACTTGTTCCGTAACTTTGATTATGACCAAGAAACAAAAGAAACCTTCCAATAAACCAAAGCCGCGAGTGCACAAAGATCTGCAGGGGCTGGACATAACAATCGATCAGTTTGGGGAGATCAAGGCTAACATGAATATCGAAAAGCTCAACGAATTTCTGGACAAAAATGTCGATGATAAGAAATTAGCCGAGCGAGAGGACTACGATGACTTGAAGAAAGGAGTGAAGAAAAAGAAGTAGGCCCATTCTAGCGCACAGAAAAATAGCACTCTTGTTATCCGAATCGCTGTAACACGCCGGACTTTGATACGTTCTAGTCCTATACGTAAATAATACACAGGCACATGGCAAGATCACACGAAATTGACTACCAAATCAAAGGTGAGAGTATTCAAATCGTAGAGATAGAGCTCGACCAAATGGAAACCGTTATTGCTGAAGCAGGAGCGATGCTCTTTATGGAGGACGGTATCACGTTTGAAACAAAAATGGGCGATGGATCGAATCCTGCCCAGGGCCTTTTTGATAAGCTACTTTCAGTCGGCTCCCGTGTTTTGACGGGCGAGTCGATCTTCATGACCCATTTTACAAACAATGGGAGGAAGAAAGCTAAAGTTGCATTCTCAGCGCCATATCCCGGTACTGTAATTCCTATTGACCTCGCGCAAAGTCCCCATAATGAACTTATTGTTCAGAAAGACGGATTCCTATGCGCGGCACTTGGAACCAAGGTTGCTATTACTTTTAATAAGCGAATTGGCTCTGGCCTCGTTGGAGGAGAGGGATTCATTCTTCAAAAGCTCAGCGGTGATGGCAAGGCGTTCGTTCATGCCGGTGGTACGGTTATCGAGCGAACCTTAAACAATGAAACGCTACGTGTAGACACAGGGTGTGTTGTTGCATTCGAATCACATATTGAATTTGATGTGCAGTCAGCCGGAGGCCTTCGATCGATGATCTTTGGAGGTGAAGGAATTTTCCTGGCGACATTAAAGGGCACAGGAAAAGTTTGGCTTCAATCAATGCCTATTCGCAAGCTTGTCCAGGCGCTGGCTCCTTATGGACGTAACATGGGCAAAGAAGCAAGCTCGCTGCTTGGCGGCCTATTGGAAAGGTAATAATGCCAATGATCGACTGGCAGGAAAAGCTTTCACAAATTTTCAATTCAAAGGTCAAATTGAAAGAAGAGGAACTTTCAGCGTTGCTAAGTAAATGGAACAGACGTGTTGAATTGAAGCGTAACGATTTCATAATAACAAAAGGTCAAACTGAATCAAATCTGTTTTTTGTTCTTAATGGAAGTATGAGAATATACTTTCCGAACAAAGAAGATAAGATCTGCGTGGGATTCGTTCACACGAATAATCTGATGTGCTCCTACCCTTCGTTTATTCAGAATCAGCCTTCCGAATATTATATTCAGGCTCTGGCAAAGACAGAGTTGATGGCAATCAATCGAAGCGATTTCTATTTACTCTTTGACTCCTATCGAAGCATAGAGCGCGCATGGAGGATGTTGGAGGAAGAAGCTTTGATTGGCAAAATCGAACGGGAAGTAGAAATGCTCACCTACACACCCGAGGAACGTTATCATCGACTCATAAAAAGAAGTCCCCACATTTTTCAAACTATCCCAAGAAAATACATTGCATCGTATTTAAGGATGACTCCAGAAACGTTAAGCAGAATCCGGCCAGCGTAGAGAATCTTGATATTAATCAAGATTTCCCAAAACAATTGACCATAGATTTGTCAAAAAAAAACATTATGACATCAAACGATCTTCTGGGCAAACTTCGCAAGGACTTACTGGCAATAATTGATGCGGCGAGGGAATTTGAATCCTTGCCTGAGTCCGATCTAAATTGGAAGGAACGTCCCAAAAAGTGGAGCATCCTCGAATGCCTGGAGCATCTCAACAGATATTCAAATTATTATCACGCCGAAATCAAAAAGGCAATTGCTCGGGCGACTACAACATCTCATAACGTCAATCACGAGGTGAAATCAACCTGGATGGGAAAGAAGTTTATTGCTATGATGCATCCTGAGAACACAACAAAGCAGAAGACCTTTGCAAGGATGAATCCAATTGAAGGTTCCTTAAAGAAGGAAGTCATTTTCAGATTTCTTGGAAATCAACAGGAGCTTGCGGCTATTCTTGAAGATGCTTCGAAAGTTGATTTGAATAAAGCTTCCATTCCTGTTGAATTCCTTAAGATCCTCAGAATGAATCTTGGCGACGCATTGCAGTTTGTTGTCGTGCATGAACAACGTCATATCAAGCAGGCAAATGCCCTTAAATCAAACATCAAAACCTTGTTGAACCCAACGCTTAAGATTTGAGGATCGCTGCGGCAATGTTAGCTTTGTTGCTCAACCAGCAGCATGCACACCATTAAAGTAGGTTTGATTCGCGAGGGCAAAATGCCTCCCGATAAGCGAGTGCCGTTCACTCCGTTACAGGTGGAAGAGATCGGACAACGCTTCTCCAATGTCACGGTTTATTGCCAGGCCAGCAGCGTCAGGTGCTTCAACGACACCGAGTATGAAGAGGTCGGAGCGGAGATCCTTTCAAGCATGGATCAATGTGATATACTAATGGGTATAAAAGAGGTTCCCGTTGCCGAGCTACTTGCAAACAAGACGTATTTGTTTTTTTCTCACACGATCAAGAAACAGCCATATAACAGAAAACTCCTCCAGGAGGTTATCAAAAAAAAGATACGGCTAATAGACTATGAAGCATTAAAAGATAAACAAGGCAACCGTCTCGTTGCGTTCGGACGATACGCGGGGATCGTCGGTGCTTATAATGGTTTGTGGACGTACGGGCTGCGCTTCGGAGGGTTTAAGCTAAGAAGGGCATATGAATGTTTTGATGTGAACGGTCTAAAGCTGGAGTTACGTAAAGTCGTTCTGCCACCAGTAAAGATTATACTCACGGGTGCCGGTCGGGTTGGAAGAGGAGCAATGGAAACATTGGATACAGCGGGTATACGGAAAGTTAGTCCCGCTGATTTTCTTACCCGACAATTTGACGAGCCTGTTTATGTTCAACTTAGCAGTGCTGATTATCACACCCGAATACAAGGGGGCCACTTTAACCGCGAAGAATTCCATCAGCATCCCGACCGTTATCACTCTCATTTTGGTGATTTCTCAAAAGTCGCTGACTTACTTATGGCGGGCGCCTTCTGGAACCCCGATGCACCGGTGTTGTTTACAAAAGACGATATGCTTGCAAAAGAATTCAAGATCAAGATTATCGCCGACATCACCTGCGACATTGAGGGCTCCATCCCCAGCACCAAGAAGGCGAGCAGTATTATTGATCCCATTTATGACTATGATCCACGAACGGATTCCGTTAAGTCTCCGCTTTCCGATGAACGTTTCGTGACAGTAATGGCCGTTGATAACTTACCGTGCGAACTACCACGTAGTGCATCAGAAGAATTCGGCAAAGATCTGATCGATCGAATCCTTAAGCCGCTTTTTATCGATGATCCGGAAGGAATTATTGAAAGAGCTACCATCGCCAAGGATGGCGCACTAACTGAAAACTTTGATTATCTAAACGATTACGTGCAGGAGCGTAATTAAAGCACAATCTTGTTTCTGCTCTCAAGCAGAAGCCTGTGTTTTGGGAAGACTAGCTTGAGGCCGCGCTTTTTCTTGCCGGAAATATCAACGAACAAGTACGAGCTGCGAAGGTTGCCTTGCGCATCCCAACAATAAAAGCGTCCAAATTTTCCATTATTGAATGACTGCGCTGAAACAGATCCAGTCCAAAACGAATCGCCTGGTGCTGACATTACGTTGAGGTGCATCGGGGACGAGACGGCATGCCTGTATTTAAAGTCAGACCTACCAATGGGAATGATTATAGACTTTTTAACGTCTACGAAATGATTTAAAATTGACGAAGATTGGGTAGCAGCAAACTGCCCTTTGACGACATCCGTCGAAAGGAAGAGCACGGCAACGGCTAAAAAAGCTAATCTTGAACTCATTTTAAAAAAATACTCTTATTTCGAGGCTTTATCCCGGTTTGGGCCAATTAGTAACCAACGATATTCTAAAATTATGATTTCAGGGGGTCTTACTCAGAAGGAAGAAATTCTAAACGCGATTACACATGGAATTGGAGCACTTTTGGCCATTGCGGGGTTAGTAATTTTGGTCGTGCTGTCTTCATTGGAAGGGACTCCTTGGCACATCACTGGCTTTGCAATCTTTGGTTCCGCGATGGTATTGCTTTACACCATTTCAGCTCTGTATCACGCGTTCGCAAAGACGCGGTTGAAAACCCTATTCCGAAAGTTTGATCACATGGCCATATTCATTCTCATCGCAGGGACGTACACACCGTTTTGTCTTACAGTGTTGAATGGATGGATTGGATGGACTTTATTCGGAGTTGTATGGGCATGTGCGGTAGCAGGTATCATTCTGAAAGTATTCTCAACGGGCAGGTATGAAATTCTATCGACTGCCCTATACGTCGCAATGGGATGGATTGCCTTGCTTTTTATAAAGCCGCTATTCTCCGCTACTTCGATTGAGGGTTTCATCCTGCTAATCACGGGCGGCATGTTTTATTCAGTTGGCGTTCTCTTTTTTGTTAAGGATAAAGTAAGATACTTTCATGGCATCTGGCATATGTTTGTGCTGGCAGGAAGCACCTTCCACTTCTTTGCAGTGCTGACTCTCCTTTGATCTATTTCGATTAGTTATTTGAAGTCAATTGTTTTTTGTAATGCCTGATTAAACTTTGACAATTGGGATTCGAGGTCAGTTATCTGAGTTCTTTTTGATGCCGAATCGGCGGTATACTGTTCATTTTCCCTCGTCATCTTCTCATTTTTTGATTTGCTCTTATCTGTTTCGCCATCTGATTTATTGTCGGTAATCGCCTTATTATTCTTATCAGTCTTTTTGGAGTTTGAGTCGATGTCGCTCTGTAGACTCTTGATCTTATCCTGAATCGTTTTTATTTGAGCTTCATAATAAGTATCATAATGAAAACGCACAAAACCCTTCACGAACGTTTCTGCTTTGGCAAACTCTGCCTTATACGAATCTTTTCCGAAGTGAATATCATAGCCCGGGCTGAACGTGAATGAGACGGAGGTGCCAGAAGACTCTGTGATAAAAATTGCACGTTGATCCAGTCGAAGATTTGATAATTCAGGGAACTGGGTCTTTGCAGCAAGGAGTATATTCTTTCCGCGTTTTTCAACCTTCGTTTTAAATGTTTCCTTGATAAAAGCGCTATAAGAATCCATACAACTCTCCATGTCCTGATCAAGACGCGCGGTCCAGGAGTTCAGATCTATCGACTCTTCATTTTTAACGGTTCTTTCTTCGACTAAAAGTGTTTGCGCCATTCCTGTGACGGTTGCGAGCACGAATAGTAGGACGGAGAGGATTTTCATAAGTAGGTTGATAATTAGTTTTTCCAAAATCAGAAAGGAAAACATAAGTTCCAATGAAGTGTGGTAAATTGTTTTTCGGCGGTGAGTAATCTGTGAACTACAGCTACGGGCACGGGCCTTATCGGCTAGCCCGATCTTGCGAAGAATTGAAACTGCAATACCTTTGCAATATGTTTCTGTACAACGTCACGATTGGAATTGATAAAGATGTGGAGAAGGAATGCCTTGCCTGGTTGAAGGCGGAGCACATTCCACAAATTATGGAAACAGGTATGTTTGTAGAGTTCAAGATTTACAAGGTCCTGCACGATCAGGATGACGGCGGAATATCGTACAGCGTTCAGTTCTTTGCTCACACGATAAATCACGTTACCATCTATTTCGACAAATTTGCCCCGACTTTTTTAGAACAGCTCCGCAAACGGTTTCGAGATAAGCACGTAGCATTTATGACCCTTCTTGAGGAAGTTTAACCTCCGATTCCAGCAGAATTATACGTAAACACCTTAAAATTTCGTTGTCATCATGCAGGCTTGTCTTGAGGGTCTTGCGAACCAGACCGAGACCTTATTGGCAGGATGATTGTAGTCATAACTGCATGCAAGAACTGCTCTTGCAACAATTTCTATTTTCTCAACTTTTAGTTTTTATTGTTATGAAAGATGCACGATTAATAAATCCGTCAGATGTGAGGCTTTTATATTTTGGCTCAAAAGATGTACTGAACAATAAAGAAGAAAAAGAATGGAGGGCAGGCAAGCTTCAGCGTGCTATGATTATCAGCAACTGCGAACATGTTCCCATTAGCGTATATATGCAACTTCCCAACGGAGAAAAAATCGAAACAGAATCCGACCTCATCGATTATGCTGATGACTTTGTCATTCTGAAAGGAGGTTATCACGTTCCCGTGTGGGCAATACTGGATGTGGGCGTTTGATCAGCTTAACACCAAAGGGAAAATATTATCCGGCTTTATTTTTTAAGAAGCATTTCAATCTGTTTGCTCTCAAGAGTGCAGTTTATCCATTCGCCATCAAGCTTAGAACCGTACTTTTTATAGAAAGTAATAGCGGGTTCATTCCAATCAAGAACCTGCCACATCATTCCTGAACAATTTTCATCCAGGGTATGCTGCATGGTTCGATCGAATAAAAGTTTACCTATTCCCTGGCCTCGCATGCTTTCAGTAACGACGATGTCTTCGAGGTATAAACGTTTACCTTTCCACGTGGAATAGCGCCAGTAGTACAAGGAAATTCCCATGATCTGACCTTCAACCTCGGCCACAAATAACCCGAAAATTGGGTGGGCTCCGAAGCCATCCTCTTCCATCAATTCGACGGTATTGACTACCTCGTGCGGAGCTTTCTCAAAAGCGGCCAATTCTTTCACGAGTTCAAGCACGCGTGGCAAGTCATTTTTAACGCCGACACGAATGGTGATTGTGGGCTTTTTCATAGCTGCTAATATTAGCAGGATGATAAAAGATTTCCTAGGGGCGTTTTGAAGGGGTAAATTTGGAAATTTAACAATCAGACTTAAATTTGCACTCCCTAAACCACACACCCACACCACACACATTATTCTGCGGGAGTAGCTCAGTTGGTAGAGCACGACCTTGCCAAGGTCGGGGTCGCGAGTTCGAGTCTCGTTTCCCGCTCAGAGTCGTTATCAGTTAACCGGTTTCCGTTTCCGGATACCATGCAAAAGTGTGAGATCAGGCTCACACTTTTTTATTTACGGGTATTACTGTTAACCGGCTTACGATTAACGTTTCCCCGCCCGGGTGGTGGAATTGGTAGACACGCAGGACTTAAAATCCTGTGAGCAGTAATGCTTGTACGGGTTCGACTCCCGTCCTGGGTACTTAATCGAAAGACAAAGATCTATCCAGCAAGTGGTAGACACGTCCCGATCGGGTAAAGTGTACGCCTGCCAGACGAAGTTTTACGTAGGCGGGGTTCGACTCCCGTCCTGGGTATACTGGCTTCATGATACCTTTCGCTCACAATGAACGAATGAAGTTTCATTTTACCGCGCACTACAAGCGACTGGTGACATGAAGTTTTTCTCTACTCCGTTCTCAGACTGTTCACCGGATTCGCTAGGGCTGCTTTGACTGCCTGAAAGCTTACAGTCGTCAGTGTTATCACCAGCGCTCCACCGGAAGCGGCAGCGAAGATCCACCACGCGATCTCTGTGCGGTAATCATATCTGCTTATTCCATTGTAAAGAAAATAGTAGGATGCGGGCACTGCGATGAGACAAGCCACAATTATTAATGCCACGAATTCACCCGAGAGCATTCTCCACAGATTTGGGACTGATGCGCCTAGCACTTTCCTAATTCCAATTTCCTTTGTACGCTGTTCAGCCACAAACGAAGCCAGGCCGAATAACCCCAAGCAGCTGATAATGATTGCCAGCACGGTGAATACGACGGCAAGTCTCCCCACATTGTCTTCGGTTGCGAACTTTGCGGCATACTCGTCAGTCGCAAATTTATAATCGAACGGAGCACCTGGGATCACTTTATTATATGTCATTTCTATTTTTGGTAACGCTTCGGCCGTGCTCATTTCGGGATTAATCCGCACATACATCCAACCGCCGCCGGCCATATTCAGATAAATAGCAGGTCTCACAGGTTCGAAAGGAGAGTTCATTACCATGTCGTGAATGACGCCGACAACATGGAAGTCTTTGTCCATATTCCACGCGAGGTTTGTCCAATGCACAGTTTCGCCAACGGGGTTTTCAAGCTTCATTTGTTTGGCAGCCGATTCATTGAGGATGATTGCTGAGGAGTCGCTTGCCATATCGCGGGAAAAAGTCCTGCCATCGATCACTTTCCATCCAACGGTCGTTCCGAAATCTGCAGAAACGTTTAACGTGCTGAAACTATTATCTGCCAGCGGATCAAATCCTTTCCAGCTGAAACCGCCGTTTCCCGACCAGGTTGTCGTGATCGGCCCACCCGCGTCTGCGATTTCTTCAACCGCTCCGGAGCTCTTGAGTTCACCGCGAAGTGTTTCAAATTTTTCGTAGAACTCTTTGCCCTTCTTCTGCATCATCAACAAACCTTCTCGCGAATAACCCACTGGACGGTCTTTTACAAACATCAGCTGATGGTATATGCCGCCTGTCGAAGCGATGAGCATGATCGATACAGTAAACTGTAGCACGACCAGCGCTTTCCGAGGTATCGACGCCAGACGACCAGCGCGATACGTGCCCTTCAGGATTTTCAGCGGGTTGAAGGACGACAGATAAAGCGCGGGATAACTTCCAGCCAGCATTCCGGTGACAAAAAGGAATAGCGCGCTGAAGATCCAGAATGCGCCAGTTCGCCAGGGAAGTTGCATGGCTTTTTGTGAGATCGTGTTGAACCAGGGAAGAGCTGCAAATACCATCAACAAGGCAAAGCCAAATGAGATGACTACCACAAGAAATGATTCCGCAAAAAACTGAGCGATGAGTTGCTTACGAACCGACCCGAGGGTTTTACGGATTCCAACTTCCTTGGCCCTTTTTTCGGAACGGGCGGTGCTAAGGTTCATGAAATTGATGCAGGCTAGTAATAGCACAAACGCTCCGATCGATCCAATGAACCAAACAAGCTGGATAGGACCGTTCTGTAAGATGCCTTCCTTGTAATCTGAATACAAGTGCCATTTGCTCATGGGGTTAACGTGAACTTCAGCTTGGAATTTCAACCAATCCTTCATGTACTCAAGGTTACGCGTTGCGTTGATTTCAAGGTCCTTGATATTTGCATCCACGCTTTCGAAGCTTGCCGTGGGTTGTATCTGGACATAGATCTGGAAAAAGTGATTTTGCCATCCCTGATCCTTGACCCAGGGGTTCGTCAGGAGATAAGCTTCCCAGGGAACTGCGAACTGGAGTCCGTACAGGTTCGAGTTTTTTGGAAAATCCTCAAAAACACCAGAGATCGTTACCTCTTTCTCATTATTAAGCTTTACAATCTTTCCGACAGGATCACTTGAACCAAACAACGCATCCGCTGTAGACTCCGAGATCATGATCGATTGTGGGTCTTTCAATCCCGACCGGCTGCCATATATCATCTTCCATGTGAACATTTCAGGCCCGTCTTCTCCGATGTTGGTTCCTGTTTTTGAGATTTTCTTGTCATCGATCGAAAGGATAGCCTCATAGTTTCCCTGTCGTGGGACGACATACTTAAAATTCGAGCCGTACGTCGTCTGAAGTTCATGGAGCATCGGGAACTGAAGATAGTCTTGACCGGAATAATGTTTTCCCTGAAATGTGCCGGCTTTCATGACCTGCGCAATTCGGTCATAGTTATCGTGGTACTTGTTGAACGAAAGTTCATCATTCACCCAAAGACCAATGATTAATGCCACCGACATGCCCAGTGCAAGTCCGCCGATATTGATACACGAATAACCTTTTGTTTTAACCAAGTTTCGCCATGCAATCGTGAAATAGTTTTTTAACATGTAGTATTTGTTTGATGTGATTGGGATGTAAAGGCGGGTGATGAGTATCTCATTAAAATACTCGCCCGCCTGACAAAGGTTGCATCTTAGACACAGGAAAATCTGAGACGGTTACATTAAGGGGCGCCTGCAGTGAATCTTGTCCGCAAGCTCGTGACGTGTTTCAAACGCGGTCTCGCCGCTATTCAAGCACTTCTAGTAGCTGATTATGAAGCGGTTTGCGATGTAATTTGAAATTTGCCCACGCAATCACTTCATCGCAATGCAGGATATTTCAACATTCACATCCTTGGGCAGCCGGCTTACTTCTACCGACTCGCGGGCGGGCGCGTTGTCTTTAAAATAACGGCCATAAACTTCGTTGATCTTTGGGAAGTTATTCATGTCTATCATAAAGATCGAGCTCTTGACTACGTTGGAGAAATCCATACCGGCGGCGGTGAGAATACCGTTAATGTTTGTCATTACCTGAATCGTCTCTTCTTCGATATTACCAAGGACCAATTGGCCTGTGGACTTTTGAATAGCAATCTGGCCACTCACGAAAAGCATATTTCCAGCTTGGATGGCTTGACTATAAGGTCCGATCGGTTCAGGAGCATTTTCGGAATAAACAACAGATTTTAACATGATTATGAACTTTAAAAATTAATTTAGCAGTAACCAAAAGTAATAATCGTTTTACGAATTTGCCTTAGCAAATGAATATTTTAGTTATTGGCGAGCAGATAAATCTCCAGGAGTGTCGCCAAAAGTTTGGAGAGAAACATGAATATTCCTGGGTTGAAGAACACCGGGACGCTGAAAAATTTTTACAAAGCCATAGTCTCGTGTTTGATTTCATTGTAGATCAAGAACCACATCAGTTTCAAATTTATGGCGAGCACTCAACCAAAGTCTTCCTCAACACTTGCAAAGTAAGTCTCGGCGAGCTCGTTCACCTCGTGGAGACTCCTCCAAAAAGTAAAATATTTGGTTTTAATGGACTACCTACTTTTCTGAATCGTGATGTATTGGAGGTCTGCTTGTGGAATCAGGACGACTTGACAGATCTCAAAAAGATATGTGAAGAATTGAAAACGGACTTTCTACTTGTAGACGATAGAATCGGATTAGTCACGCCCCGCGTTGTCTGCATGATCATAAATGAAGCCTATTATACAGCCCAGGATGGGACAGCAACCAGGTCTGATATTGATATGGCTATGAAGCTCGGTACAAATTATCCGTACGGTCCATTTGAATGGTGTCAACGGATCGGGGTTAGACATGTTTACGAACTGATCGAAGCCTTGTATGCTGACACCCAGGACGAACGTTATAAGATCTGCCCGCTTTTGAAAAAAGAATACCTCAAGGGCTGATGTGAGTTTATTTGGGAGGTCGACACTCAAAATATTTTTAGCGCTTTAGAACAATTTGGAACAGGCTCCGATTATCGAACCGACAAAGAACGTATGGACCAATGTACGTGTAGGGCTGTACATACTCGGAGCATTTATTTTATTCCTGTTCGCTCTCGATCTAATGACGTCATCGCTGCAACATCTTGGACGGAATGTGGCGGAAACAATATTGTTTGCTACGTCTAACCCATTCACCGGCTTATTCATCGGACTTCTCATTACTGCAATGTTGCAGAGCAGTTCGACAACAACGTCGATGGTTGTAGCGCTAGTTGCATCAGGATCGATCACGCTGCAAAGCGCAGTTCCTATTATCATGGGAGCAAACATTGGAACGACGATTACAAGTACTATCGTTTCCCTGGGCTTTATAAGCAAAAAGAAAGAGTTCAGGCGAGCGGTTGCTGCAGGAACGTATCATGATTTTTTTAATATACTCACGGCGGCAATCCTTTTCCCATTAGAATACTATTATGAGTTTCTTTCCTCGATATCCGCATGGATAGCTGACTTGTTTTTTACCCCGGTAATGAAGCCAACAGAGAATACCGTGTCACACTTCTGGTCCGGTTTTGCTCCGATTATAGATTTCCTTGTAACAACGATTCAAAGCCCGTTCTTACTGGCGGTGATTTCTATTGCCCTTTTGTTTTCTTCCATTCTTATTTTTAGAAAGTTGATTTCCGATCTGCTTGCTGCAAAATCGCCAGAGAGGTTTAGTCGTTTCTTTTTCACGAATCAACTTAAATCTTTTGCGTGGGGACTACTTACAACAGCGGCTATCCGGTCAAGTACCATTACCACCTCCGTTGTGGTTCCCATCGTTGCGAAGAAAATCGCCACATTAAAAGATGCAGCACCATTCATCATGGGAGCCAACATTGGCACAACGATTACGGCATTTATCGCTGCGATGCTGAATTCTAATACGTCAAGCGCCATAAGTATAGCTATCGCTCATTTTCTTTTTAATTTCATAGGTGTACTGTTGTTCTTCCCCATACCAGTCCTTAGAAAACTTCCAATTGAACTTGCAAGCAGCCTTGGCAAACTCACGCTACGATATAGACTAGCAGGCTTCGTTTACATCTTGACAACTTTCTTTTTTTTGCCGTTCACACTTATCTATTTTAATCAGGATTCTATTCAGACGCTTGACCTGACGTATCAACAGACCGATCAGAATGGAAAAGCGTCCCAGTACAGAATGGTATCAAGGGTGAATACGAGGACACAAACTGGCGAATGGACAAAATTCGAAGGCGCAGTTGCACAGGCCGGCGAGCAGCCGGCGTTAATATTTCCCGTGTCACTAAAAAACAATACGCTGTTTGTGGGAAAGAAAATGTTTCTGTTTAGCAGGCCAGGATTTTGTTGGGATGGGGAAGATGAGAACGGCAAATTCAAGTCTTGCATTGAAAACATTTTACGGATGATGCCCATTTCACAAACTTCATTTGATTCTGTTTACGTTTGTAACGTTTCTTATAGCCATAACAACAACTTGACAATTCATCGCTACTACCTCAGTGCTCCTTACAAAATCATGCTTCAACATGAGGTACTGAGGCCAGGAAAGCAACCTGAAGTGGTGGAAAAATTGGTCCGTTTTGAAGCGCGGTGATCATCCTGAATTCTCAAATCTTATCTTATATTGCATAACCTGAATACTTTATTGTGCTTAAGGACACTATACTGAAATTTCTGAAGATGGACAGCCTCATTGAGAGCCTTACAGGCTACGTGGAGACTCGTATTGAGTTGATGAAGGTTGAAATGAGGGAAGAGTTAGCGAAAGCCCTTTCAAAGGCAGTGGTGTATGTTGTCATTGTCTGTGTGGTCACACTTTTTGTACTGCTAATCAGCCTGGCGGGAGCATACCAGATCGCGGAGTCCGTGGGTACTTCAGGAGGATTTGCTATCGTTGCTGGCATTTACCTTCTGGTAGGTCTTCTATTATATGCATTCAGGGATTCAATCGCGGAGAGATTGGAAAACCGGTTCCATGAGAACATGAATAAAAAGAAGAAATAGTATGCAGTTGACGGAATCAAACGATCCAAAAAAGGAGCTGCTGAAAAAATCAGCAAAGCATCGTCAGGAGTTGGAGGAAGAGGTAAGACTAATTTCTGATCGGACGGAAAAAGCAATCACCAATGCGCTGATCATAGGGGGAACTCTGGCAGCAGCATATTTTCTTATGCGCCAATTTTCAGGATCACCTTCAAAGAAGAAAAAGGCTGTAGTTCCAAAAATCAAGTTGGTAAAGGCAAAGGAGGAAAATGGAGAAACAGAAGTTATTGAAGAGCCATCTGCACCAGGCATTGTCTCACAGATCGGAACGGCGCTTGCCAGCCAGGCAACGGTTTTCCTTCTGGCCATTGCAAAAGAGAAACTGATGGAATACCTGGGATCACAGTTCGAGAAGAAAGATAAAACCAATGAGCGTTCTTAAGACTCTGCGCGACCGACGTCGTGAAGGGAAAAAATCAATTGCCGTTCTTGTCGATCCCGACAAAGTTGAAGATGCTTCGAAACTGCTTCATCTTATCAACCTTGCAAGTGAAAATTGTATAGACTTCTTTTTTGTAGGAGGAAGTCTGATAACGACATCCAATCTCGCTAACGTTGTAAAGCACATCAAAGAAAATGTTACCATTCCCGTTATTTTGTTTCCAGGCAACTCAATGCAGATCGAGCCTACCGCGGATGCGTTGTTATTTCTTTCGCTGATATCCGGAAGAAATCCCGAACTGCTTATAGGGCAACACGTTGTTGCGGCCCCGATTATCAGGAATACAAAATTGGAAGTAATACCTACTGGATATCTATTGATCAATTCGGGGCGCACTACTTCAGTTGCATATATCAGCAACACCACACCAATTCCGGATGACAAATATTCACTTGCTGCCTGCACCGCAATGGCAGGAGAAATGCTAGGGCTTCAATTGATATACCTGGATGCCGGGAGCGGGGCTGAAAAAGAGATAAGCCCGAAGATGATAGCTACCGTCCGAAAATCCGTTAATGCACCACTCATCGTTGGTGGGGGGATCAACACGAGCCAAAAAGCATTGACTGCTCTGGAGTCAGGAGCAGATATGATCGTTATTGGAAATGCGTTGGAAAAGAATCCCAATCTTCTGATAGAGATCTCGGACAAAGTGTATGAATGGAATCAAAGCATTGAAACGCGTAAATAATAGCAAACGCAAAAAAGGCTGATCTATACGAGACCAGCCTTTTTAATTAATCAGCTCTTTCGTTAGAACAACATTTCCTGAGGAGGGGTGATACCTTTTAACCTAAGGTAAATTGTGGTCTGTCCACGGTGATGGGTCTGATGCTCGAATACCTTGGCTAGCGCTAATTCACGGTTCATGTCGAACTTTTCGAAAATCTTGACCGGTTCGGCTAGCTTTTGCTCATTCATCTCCTTAGCCGCCGCAATTACAAAATCGTAGCTGTCCATTACCGCTTTTGTGAGCGCTGCTTTAGTCTTATACTGGTCAGACTTTTCGAGTGCTCCCCAAGCAATGGGACTTGGTTTGCCCGTAGCCTGAGAACAAATTCCATAGTTGGCTTCCGCAAGGTGAAGCATCTGCTGGCCAAAGGTTCTCGCTTCAGCTGTCGGCTTGAAGCTGATAAGCTCGTCGGTGGATAAATTGAGATACGCTTGCGTGTAAGCTTTGGCGCGTTCCCAGTCGGCAACCATCTGATCAAGTTTAGCAGAAGATTCGGCTTTCCTCTCTGAGTCAACAAATGACAGGAGGGTAGATACTGAAGCTACAATAGCAAAGGCTATTAACAGGGGTTTTGTCTTTTTCATATGATTATTTTTTTGCAGGGGACTAAAGGTAAGAATATCCAGGTAACCTCAGACAATATTCCGGGTATCTCTTTCACTTGAAAGTGGTAACTTAAAATAATTGAAATGCTCAATGAAATACCTTATTTTAAGTTTGACCGCAATCTTGATTTGCTGTCAACCATCAGACGAAAAGAAGATCGAAATCATGCAGCCAGACCCCCATTCTTTTTCAATGCCGAATAAGGCAAAGGTTACGCACTTGCGCTGGAATGCAAAAGTAGATTTCAGTCGGAAAGTGATTGATGCAACTGCGCATTGGCTTGTCCAATTCAATCCCGGTGTCGATGAGATTGTCCTTGATACAAAAGCACTGCTTATTAGAGACGTAAAACTGAACGGTGGAGAGCAGACTAAATTTATTCTTGAGAACGCCGATTCTCTTTTGGGTCAGGCGTTGAGAATTTCAATTAAAGACGACGCAAAGTCAATTAGCATTAGTTATGAGACACAAGAGGGAGCAGAGGCTTTACAATGGCTGCAACCCCAACAAACCGAGGGGAAAAAACAGCCCTTCTTGTTCACCCAGTCGCAGGCCATACTTGCCAGGAGTTGGATACCCTGTCAGGATTCCCCTGGAATTCGTTTTACATATGAAGCGGATGTAAATGTTCCCAGGGAACTGCTGGCGCTAATGAGCGCCTCAAACCCTCAGGTTAAAAACGAAACGGGTAACTACCATTTCGAGATGAAACAACCTATTCCATCCTATTTACTTGCGTTATCCGTGGGTGACGTTGAATTTAAGCCAGTGAGCACCCGGGCTGGCATTTACGCTGAGCCATCCGTTCTTGATTCGGCGGTTTGGGAATTTGCAGACCTTGAAAAAATGATCAAGGGAGCGGAGGACCTCTATGGAGCGTATCTATGGGAACGGTATGACGTTCTTGTTTTGCCACCGAGTTTCCCTTTTGGAGGAATGGAGAATCCGCGTTTGACGTTTGCAACTCCATCGATACTGGCCGGCGATCGGTCGCTTACATCACTCATTGCACACGAATTGGCGCATAGCTGGTCGGGCAACCTTGTTACAAACAGGACGTGGAACGATTTCTGGCTAAATGAAGGCTTCACAGTCTATTTTGAGCACCGGATCATGGAGAAACTTTATGGGAGGGACTACGCAGAAATGCTTGCGCTCTTATCGCTCCAGGATCTACGGGAAACCATCCAATCTCTCAAGGACGATAATTTGTATGCAGATACAAAGCTTAAGCTGGAACTTAAGGACAGAAATCCGGACGATGGAGTTACTGATATAGCCTATAACAAGGGTTATTTTTTCCTCCGCCT
>DATHIE010000464.1:0-9565 GCA_035316905.1 Chryseolinea sp.
TC
Source organism: Chryseolinea sp. (assembly GCA_035316905.1). GTDB lineage: Bacteria > Bacteroidota > Bacteroidia > Cytophagales > Cyclobacteriaceae > Chryseolinea. Next base: position 3 of record DATHIE010000464.1, read on the forward strand.
TATGTTGCAGTCATTTTTGAGCTGCCAGAAAGTGCTATCTTTTACAAGCGCCTCTTTCAATTCATCGTCAACGGTTTTGTTCTGGGCGTTGAGATTTCCACAGAAGGTCAATGACAGCAGGAGTATTCGAATAGCGCAATTAGCAGCATTCATAAGGATGGAGTTAAAGTGATAAGGAGTCAAAATGATTAAGTATCATCGCTTGAGCTTTCTGTCGACGATAAAATTCAGAATAAGGCTCAGCCCGCCGAAAAGAAATGTCATCGAAAAGTAGGCAGGTGCTCTCTCAATCACCTCACTTTTGGACAACATGTTGCCCATCAAAATGCCGAACGCTAAGCCGACGCTTAGCATTCCAAATTTAAGTGTGTTTGAGGCGAAGCGATCTTTCGAGGCAAATGTTGAAGGGTCAACACCTTTTTCCAACATTGACATGCGTTCGCGATAGCGCGTAAGGACAAGTATGTAAATGACTCCAAAAATGGTGGCAAAGGCTGCTAATGATACCAGAAAGTCCCTTGTTATGTCGTGCATAGTGTTTTTGTTATAGTTGCACGTAAGAGTCAGGTCCCACCCTCCCGGATACACTTTTTGATAAAAAAGATATTTCAAAACAAGATTGGTCTGAGCGTAACCAATTACAGGCTAATTTGCTCATACTCATTTATGGACAACCAGGAAGAGCTGGAACACATTCGAAAAGTACTGAACGGTGAGCATGCTGCCTACGCATTCCTGGTCGATCGATATAAGGGTATGGCATATTCCATTGCTTTGAAAATATTAGAAAATGAGGAAGATGCACAGGATGTTGCACAGGAGGGGTTTATAAAGGCCTACCAACAGCTACATCAGTTTGAAGGCAAATCGAAATTTTCCACGTGGTTATACACCATCGTTTACAGGACTGCATTGGCGAAATTAAAAGAAGCGAAGGTCAGAACGTTTTCAATCACTCAACAATTTAAGGATACGTTCACGGACGACTACACTGCACCACAGCTTGCGTTGATGCAGGCAGATGATGAGCGTCGGTCAGTGAACCTTGCCGTCAACAACCTTCCAAAAACGGATGCACTATTAGTGATACTCTATTATATAGATGGCAATTCAATCGGCGAAGTTCATCAGATCACAGGTATTTCTGTCGCCACTATCAAGATAAGGTTATTCAGGGCGCGCAAGAAGCTGGAGCGGGAATTGAGATTTTTATTGGACGACAAAAGCAGCGGATTAAAAACATATGGAAAACGGGGGGCATAACAAACTGCGATCTCTGCTGAAAAAGTTCGAGATACGAACACCTCCACCCACGTTTACGGGCGAGGTGGTCAGGGAAATTGAAGCGATGGCCGATGATAAAGTTTATGCCAGCGCCAGGATGAAGGGCATGTTGCAAAAAAATGTGGCACACTCGCCTTCAGCCGGGTTTACTTATAAAGTCCTTAACCACGTACGCGAGCAGTCGCATGCGCCATACCCACCGATTATCGGTAAAAAAACCTGGGGCGCGATTGTAGCATTTATAGTCGTATGCGTAATGGTTGCCTTGATGAAGGAACCATTAGATGCCAATAACTCCGTCCTGCGTTATTTACCCGTGGGAGAATTTCTCAGCAGTTTAACCCGTCAGTTTGCCGAGCCCTTGTTATATTCCGCGGTAGTCATCTTATCCGCGGGTTTGTTACTTGGGCTGGATTATTTGATAGGCAAGGGACGGCGGTCCAGGCGGTCCGGCTGAGACCGTGTTTGAATTCTCCCAATGATAAAACAAGATTTTAAAGGTGTTATCACACTAATTTCGAAGGCCCAAATAGCTTGAGAAATAGTCAATGCTTGATTTTCGCCCCCTTGCGTCAATTCTATCATAGAATGCGGCATTCATTCTAGCTTCGAATTTATTACTTAACGCAACTTTGATTGAACCAGTCATACCCCTATGAAACAAGCTACGCCAACTGAATTGAGGATTCTGAAACACATCGCAGAGGGCCGCTCGACGAAAGAGGTGGCAACGGCGCTTGGGATGAGCAAGTACACGGTTTTGGCACACCGCAGAAATCTCTTACTAAAATTCGATGCCTCCAATTCGGCCGAACTCGTGCGCAAAGCAATGGCACATAACCCTCTGACGACTCTTGATGATGGAATTACGCTTTAGCATATCACATGCACAAGAGTTAAATTTAATAAAGACGGTGAATGCCGATTTAAAATCAGCACGTGGACTTTTTTCAATTAATGAAGGGAATTAACTTAAATCCGATGAAAGATTGGTACAAGTCCACATTGTTCCTCGCGCGCGTGTTGGCGATCATAGCAATGTCCCCAGCGTCGGCTCAGGAACAATCGCAATACCAGCTCAATTTCCACGAGCTCGAGGGGATGCATGGACGGCCTTTAGGCAAGATTCGAAACATCTCGCAAGACCCATATGGGTACATGTGGTTTTCGGGCGAAGAGGAAAAATGTATTTATCGTTACGATGGTATCAAACTTACTCTTTATCGGAAAGATTATACGGATGCCAACTCACTCGGTGGGGTAGATATAAATTGTGTTTATGCAGATCCTGCCGGTCTGATTTGGGCCGGGTTTATGAACGACGGAATGGATTTACTTAATCCTTCTACCAACACGTTCACTCACTACCGACATGATGAAAAGAATGAAAAAAGTATTGCCAGCGACTACGTTAGTGCAGTATTAAAAGACAATCAAGGGAGAGTGTGGGTCGGAACAAATAAGGGTCTCGATCAGCTGAATGTGGAGACAGGAGAATTCACGCACTACAAAAACGACCCTGGCAATGCCACTTCGCTTAGTTACGATTATGTATTAAATATTTACGAGGACAGGCAGGGAACAATTTGGGTGGCCACAGCCGGATGGCCATGGGTCGGTGGGCCGGAGGACGGGGGCTTAAATCGTCTCGAACAAAATGGAACATTCACGCGCTATAAACACGATCCGGATGATGAGCACTCATTAATAAGCAACAAAGTACTGGCACTCTATGAAGACAGTCGTGGTGTGTTTTGGGTAGGCACCAGCGGCAATGGGCTGCACACGTTTGACCGCAGCACTGGACGTTTCGAACGCCATTTGTATGATCCGTCCCAGCCTCTGAAGTTAAGCAGGCCGCCACTTAAGACTGATCCTTTTTGCAGGGCTATTGATTTCATATCGTTTATTTCGGAGGACCATTCAGGGGCAATATGGATAGGTTCGGTGTGTTCAGGCGTAAATCGATATGATCCGAAAACAGGAGCGATTACGCGGTATGAAAACAGCAACGGCTTCCCCGACAATTCGAGTTGGAATGGATTTGTTTCGCGTGATGGTGTCTTGTGGATAGCGACTCAGCAAAATAAATTGTACAGAGTCAATCCGGTTAGAAATGTTTTTGAAACCTCGGGACTCGGTTCTGGCGTATCGCGCTTCATACAAAATGACGATGGTACCATGTGGGTGGCAGCGGAGAACGCTTTAGCTCTTGTTGATGAAAAGGGAAACATAGTGAAAAAAATTGCAATCCCCGGTTCAAACGGTCAGCCTTTGCGCGTGATCGAAGTTCATCGTGATGCTCCACATATTCTCTGGCTTGGAACCGGAGAAGGCGTCTACATAATTGACACGCGCACGGAAGAGTATCATGCTCTTGACCTGGGTTTTCAGGCGGGAGCCAGCATCAGAATAAATCGCGATAAGACCAACCCCGATTTGAAGTGGATCACGTCCCTGAATGGCGGCCTCATCAAGTATTCGAAACAAAACGGAGTTGTGAAACGATATACGAATAACCAGGGCTCACCGGACTCGATTTTCAATAATAGCACTATCTACGTAACAAGCGATAAAGACTATGTGTGGGTCACAACATCCCAAGGTGTAAGTCGGCTAAATAAAAAATCAAACAAATTCAAAAATTATCTTACACTGAAAGGTACTTTCGTTTACACAGATAGCCGGGATGTGATATGGGTTGGTTCGGAAAATGGTCTTTTCAAATACGATGAGGCAAACGATAAATTCACGTTGGCCGAATACCATTCCGTTATCACTACAGATCGCACGTATGGTATTGTAGAGGATGATCTATCAAACTTATGGATCGCCACGCCTTCATCTGTCGTGCGAATAGATTCGGCGCGTGAAACCGTTAAACAGTTTGGCATTCACAACGGAATCCGACAAAACAGTATTACGCCCGGTGCGATTTATAAAACCGCTGAGGGCAAGGTTTTAGTCGGCCATGACGAAGGGTATTACGTGATTGACCCTCTGCAATTTCTTGAGGTGGAAAAATCGCCGCGAGTACTTATTACGGGTTTTTTAATAAATGATGGAGACGACTTATTCAATCCAACGAATCTGTTGAAGACACCAGTTGATGAAGTGGCACCAATGAGGTTAAGATACGATCAGAATAGTTTTTCCATTGGTTTTATGATGGCCGACTACCGCGATCCTCGAGGCAATCATTTTCAGGCGAGACTATTGGGCTTCGATGACTTGTGGCGGGACCTTGTAGAACAGAATTCCTCGACGTTTGTTGGCATCCCTCCAGGCACTTACACGTACGAGTTGCGCGGATACACTAACGGAGGATCCGTTGCGAATAAATCTATTTTGATAGTTGTTGCTCCTCCGTGGTGGAAAACTTGGTGGGCCTACGGGTGTTATGTATTACTGATCATCGGCTTATTGATTGGAGCCAGAAGAATGATCATACGTGACGAACGACTAAAGGCTAATTTTCAACTTGAACATCTCAATTTTGAAAAGGCGAAGGAAGTTGATCGTGTAAAAACCTCATTCTTTACCAACATTAGTCACGAGTTCAGAACACCGCTGACATTGATCTCGGGTCCGGTGCAGGAGTTGCTTGAAAAATACGCGGATGATCCACGTACAAATGAAAAGCTTAAGCTTATTGAACGGAATTCGGATTTGCTGTTGAAGTTGATCAATCAATTGTTGGATCTGGCACGGATGGAAGCCGGGAGTATTAAAGTCGAAAAAACCGAAAGCGACATCTATTCATTTATTCGGGTAATTTCGAGCTCCTTCGAGTCCTTTGCACACCAAAAAGGAGTCTCACTATCTGTTGAAGTTCCTTTGGTAGTTAAGTCAGTTGTGTACGACAAAGACAAGCTTGAAACGATTCTCATCAACCTGATCAACAATGCAATTAAGTTTACACCAGCCGGAGGATCTGTTCACCTGAGAGCGCGCGTGGAAGAGTCAATCCTGTCGTTATCGGTACGCGATACCGGGGTAGGTATTTCAAAAGCAAATCAAACGAAAATTTTTCAACGGTTTCACCAGGTAAGTGAATCCCATAAGGAAGTGGGAACGGGTATCGGACTTGCACTTGTGAAGGAACTTGTAGCGTTCTTGAACGGCACCATCGAAGTCATCAGCTCTGAAGGACACGGTAGCGAATTTGTCGTATCCCTTCCGATTCAATTTACTTTGGACAGATTAAGCAAGCCTCTTGAGATTTCACAACCAATAACCAGTGAAATGGAGGCTATGCCTATTGTTGCGGACAAAGCTTCCTATTCCAACGGACAAAATGGGAAACATTCGGGCGATGCAAAACCTCAGATCCTTGTGGTTGAAGACAACGCTGATGTCCGCGGGTTTATAATCGGTTGCCTGGGAAGTGAATATGATTTCCTTGAAGCGGAGAACGGACGAATCGGGCTTGAAGTTGCACTGTCAGAAATACCCGACATGATCATAAGCGACATAATGATGCCCGAAATGGACGGAATTCAGATGACAGGAAAAGTAAAGGCTGACATCCGGACAAGTCATATTCCATTGATCTTACTGACTGCCAAGTCAACCGAAGACAGTAAGCTGCATGGCCTGGAGATTGGAGCAGACGACTACCTTACGAAACCATTTAATAAGAATGAACTTCTGCTAAAGGTGCGTAATGGTATATCACGGCAGCAAAAGCTTCGTGAAAAGTTGAAGGCTGAGGTAATGAGCGCCGCTCCTCGTGTTGATGTGATGTCACAGGATGAACGCTTCCTCAATAAAGTGAAGCAGAAGATTCTCGAACGATTGGGTGATGATCAACTCAGCGTGGAGTCGTTGGGTGAAGACATTGGCTTGAGCCGGTCGCAATTGTTGCGGAAGATCTCTGCACTAACCGGGATGTCCGTGAATGAGTTGATCCGCAAGTTGAGATTACAACGCGCGGCCCAGCTAATTGAACAAAACTGGGGACCTGTCAGTCAGGTTGCCTATGAGGTTGGCTTTCCAAATCCATCCTATTTCGCGAAAATGTTCAAGGAGGAGTTTGGTGTTCTTCCGTCCGAATATTTCGAAAAGACAACAAGCCGTACGTGATAGTCAAAGGTCCATAGTCCATAGTTTGATGGCTAAATTGACCATGGACCATGGACTAGTCAACTATCGACTCCAGATGCGTCAAAGTTGTCATTCAATGCGGAATTTTTAGTACCAGTGAGGCGGGAACGTTCTTCATATTTGAGGAAACGAAACGCTCGTGAAAACTGCAGTTTACCGGTTATTTTTTTTGGCTTTAGCTGTATTGACAATTACCGCTTGCAATGACGCTGATACCGGTACCACTCCTGGGGTGAGGGTCCATCCCGTTGTCACAAACTGGCATCGCACCGGTAGCCGGGATTTCTGCAGGTTCGGATGCCCAACGGAAATATATGGACATACAGACGTTGAAAATTTGAGGGCATCCTATGACACCCATCCGGTCGTTGTCGATTCCATCCGATAGCTGAACGTTAGGAGAATTGGATTGATACCTCAACGCACTCTGCGCTCTTCTACGCGTATTTCCCTATCTACTTATCTCCTGATCGCCTTATCTCCTCCTCAACTATTTGAAGATATTGCTTTCTGAGGCCATTTTTTTGTAATCCGGAAGGATCTTCTCATAAAGCGCTTGATCGACCTTCTTCAAAGAATTCATCAGTCCGCCAATACCAGAATCCCTCAGGCTCACGCGTTGCTTCCTGATGTCTTCCATCTTTGTGCGTATCGTAGCTTCCAATTTGATAAGTTCTCTTTCGGTCATAGGACTAATGCTTAATGATCATTAAAGATCAACAAATTTCTTTAAATACCCTTTTGCGCCGAATGCTCTATTGAGCGAGGAACAGAAAGCATCTGGCGTGGACTGAATAACTTACTAATCCATCCAAAACTTCGTGCGTTTACACATGGAAGATATTGACCTGTTTCATCAATACTGTGGAATTTATGACTCAATCAGGTCTCTTCATGAGCGAAACTTGTTAAATAAAGCAGCTACAAATTGGCGCGATTTTTTGACTAGTCTCAGGTAAGAAATGCATTGATTATGAAAACCTTGAACATAAGAAATATAAAAAGCCGGTTATGTAGTGTGCTTGCGTTACTATTCTTCCTGGGGTGTGCTAAAAATCCCGTGACAGGAAAAAAGGACCTTATGCTTTTATCGGAGAACCAGGAAATAGCCATGGGCCAGGAGTCGGATCCTGAAATCGTTCGTTATTTCGGATTGTATGATGATAAGCAGATGCAACAATTCATCAACGAGAAAGGTCAGAAGATGGCAGCTATCTCGCACAGGAAGAATTTGAAGTATCAATTTAAAATTGTGGATTCTCCTGTCGTTAATGCTTTTGCAGTTCCCGGAGGATACGTTTATTTTACCCGCGGCATCATGGCTCACTTCAACAACGAAGCTGAGTTTGCTGGCGTATTAGGTCATGAAATCGGTCATATTACCGCAAGGCATTCTGCAAAGCAATATAGCAATGCAATGCTGGCGCAGGCCGGTCTCATAGCTGGTGTGTTAATATCACCGGAGTTTGCGCAGTTTGCTGATGTTGCACAACAAGGTGTAGGGCTGCTATTTCTCAAATTCGGTCGTGACGCAGAAAAACAGTCTGACGAGTTGGGTGTAGAGTATTCCACCAAGATAAACTACGATGCACAACAGATGGCCGACTTTTTTGGAACCTTACAACAATTACAAAAGCAATCGGGTGCTGAAGAGGTGCCAGACTTTTTATCAACACATCCAAATCCCGGCGACAGGCAGAAGAATGTTACCAAACTTGCTGCAGATTGGAGAAAAAAAGTGAGTGCATCGGATCTTAAGGTAAATCGCGATAGCTACTTAAAAATGATTGACGGAATAATTTATGGAGATGATCCTCGTCAGGGGTTTGCGGAGGACAATGTTTTCTATCATCCCGTAATGAAATTCCAGTTTCCTTATCCTTCTTCATGGATGATGCAAAATAGCCCGGAGCAAGTTCAATTTGCCCCGCGAGATGGCAACGCTATGATGATGCTTACGTTAACGAAGGGTTCGTCTCTTGATAATGCTGCACAAACACTGGTGCAAAATTATAAACTTAATGTGCAGGAATCTAAACGCGATGACGTGAATGGCAATCCGGCCATAGTGATGGTTGCGGATCAGCAGGCCGGGGAACAAGCAGTAGTACGCACGTTAATCTACGTCATTGAGAACGGTGGTAACTATTATGCAATGATCGGGGCATCTTCGAAGAATAATTTCAATAACTACGTCCAGGCATTTAATAGCAGCATGAATGGATTCAGAACGTTAACTGATCCGGCTAAATTAAACAAGCAGCCCGAGCGTATTGATATAAAACCTGTACCAGGCCAGGGAACGCTTGAAGCCGCATTGCGCAGCTATAAAGTACCTGAAAAACGCATGCAGGAACTAGCGGTTCTTAATGGTATGGCGCTGAATGAAAGAGTTGACAAAGGGATGTTGATTAAGGTTATTAAATAGAGATCTAAAATAGGATCCCAAACTTTAACGATATCGCTTTCAGCCGGCCCAGATCATTCGGATCACCCATAAACCCTTTTACCTCGAAATAACTCTTTTCGTAATTACATTCAGTAAAGAGTGCGAGGTTACGACTTATTTTTTTCCGAAGACCCGCTGCGGCATAAAAACCGAAGAAGGTTTTATCGATCCCCAGCGAAACGGTCTCTTCTTCAACGGAAGAGTTGATTGTTGTCCTTAGATGTACGTCCTCTTTCAACGAAAGAAATTGATGATAGTTAAATCCTAAGGTCACATATGGATTTAAAACATTAGACCTGGCTGCAAATCTCATACCGGCAGATATTGTTATATTCGACGCGGGCAATGCTCTCTTGCTGAACGTTGTTCGAACCTTGCGTGCCGCTAAATACCCATTTTCCTTGATGCTCCCCTTTAGCAAATGCAAGTCCGGTCGTGAATGAAAGCACTGGCGAAGGCGACCGCGGGCCTATGAGCGCCGTGATCCCAAATGTTGCAGATGACGCGTTCTGGAATTTCAATTCGTAGGCGTCTTCTTTTTTGGAATCTGCCCAGGGTCCGATACTAAGCGACGGGGAATATAGACCCGCAAAGAATCCCACGTCGAACATCATCCTTTCTTTGGCTGCATTGACCTCCTTATAAGGTAGTCCCAGACAATCGTGGTATGAAACGACCAGCTTTGTGATGCCTTCTTTAGTGACGTGAACAGTTTGTGCTTCTT
>DATHIE010000465.1:0-4194 GCA_035316905.1 Chryseolinea sp.
ATGGGTTTTACAGACCGGATTATTACTGGTAAATCGTCACGCGAAGGATCTGTCTAAGCTATGAGCTGTAGTGCGATGATAAAGCACGTCCTGACGTTGGTCAGATCCTTCGCGAGAAAATGCGCCAGTTTCCAAGAGACGGATGCCCCCCATTCGTGCAAGCAAGCTTTAAAAAAAAGCGTGCGCGCTCTGGAAGACAGCGTTAAATGATGAGACCTGCATCAGAAAAGCATCGCCTTTTTCTGCGTCTTTTGCGGGTATTCTTTTGCGTTTTCTGCGCTTAAAAAACAAACTCGGCAATCCTACCAACCCTGCAACAACATTGTCACGTCGAGGAAGATGGAGATTAAACCTACCAGGTCAGCCTGACTAGTGATACACCCTGTCTTGGCAAATTGAATTCTATTAACACTGCTCCATCCTTTACCGTTTTCCATTGGGGAGATTCCAATGTTTGCAGTTGACCTGCTCTCTCCAGCGCATCATATTGTGTATCCGTCACCTCCTGAGGTTTTCCCATTGCCTTCCATTCTTCAAATGAGTTACTGAATTGTTCGTCCACACGGTAATGATGAAGGAGAACCTGTTTGTTGCCGACACCATTGACTGTTAATTTAAGAGGAGCCGGGACACCCGCTATATCATCGTCGTGATAATTCCACACCATAATACAAATGGAATTTTCGCTTTTGCTTGCTATCGCATTAATGTCGTTTCTTTCCCGCACCCCTTTGCTAATTATCTCCACAGCATTTAAGCCATTAATGGATTTCACTTCAACCCTGCTCCCATTCATCATACCAAACATTCTAAAAATGTTCAACACTGGTTTGTTGATACCGTGCGTCGCTAACTCACGAAAGCCGGCAAACCATTCCTGGTCTTCAAACTCAAACGACCAACTCACGGCACCTTTCAAATTCACACTGTGTTGATCCATCAATTCATATATCCTCCCAAATGATGAAGCTGTGTAGCTGGAGTACATTGTCCCGTTTCGATAGCCGTACTTCGGATCTCTTTTTTCCGAACAGGCCGCACACCCTTCAGGGTCACATTCTCCTATGATGATTGGTATGTTCTTTAGCTCCTTAAATGAATTGACGGCCTCAAATCCTCGTTGAATATCTTTGAGCTGCACACCCATGTTCATTCGAATATGCCCATCAACAAACTCGGGTGAACCTTTGGCATGAAAGCCTACGTACTCCAACGGCGAACCTGTTTTACCTGTCGCGTAGTTCGTTCCGCGAAGACAATGTTCTATGAATCTTGTCAGGTAACTATATGCTTTTTCACTTCTTGGGCTCGTTGTATGCGGGCCGCCGATCGTACATTCGGGACATGCTTTCTTCAATCCGTCGGCGGCGTAATCATACATCTTACAATACTCATCAAATGTTCCTGACCAATAAGGAATGTCCGGCTCATTCCAAACTTCCCACAGCCACGTTGCAACTTCTTGCTTTCCATATCGCTCAACAGAATGTTTTACCCATTGATAAATCAACTCCCTCCACTTGTTGTAATCTTTAGGAGGATAAGTCCAACCCGTCCATAGGTTACCTCCTTTGCTCCACGTGTGATCATATGGCTCTGCTTTGGAGGAAAGATCTTTCGGCATAAAACCAATCTCCATCAAAGGCTTTATACCTCGTTGGATGTAAGTGTCAACAATGCTATCAACCACCGTCCAATTATAGATGGGCTTTTCTTTCTTGTCCTCTTTGTAAGCGTCGGTGAAACCCCACTTTAGATCGGGGCCGGCACTGTTGCCTCTTGAGGTGAGCAGGTTGTGCGCTCTTATATATACAGTCACCGGACTTAGCTGCTTTAACTCCGTCAATAATTTCTGACCGTCTTTTCGCGTCGTATAATTAGGTTCGTCGTATCCGAAAAACGACCAGAAAGGTTTCATTTCTCCTATCGGCTTTGATGCATCGACCTCAATGTTAGTCGTTGCTGGCTGGGCAAATGAAAGTGTCTGGAATAAGAAAAAAATACAAACAAAGGTTAGGCGGGTCATGGAAATGTGTATTTAAGAATGGACGCTAGGAATTCTATGTATGATACAATAATTTTTGATAACGGTCAATTTTACACTTAATATAATCCCGCTCCTAAAGAGACTATCCATTTGGGCTAAAGCCCTATGAATTTCTGCATTATTGCCACGGGCTTAAGCCCGTGGCAATTGATGCACCTAGCCCAGGACTTTAGCCCAATTTGCCAAACCCATTCCATTGCAAAGTCCCTTGAGCATGCAAGAACCCTATTGATGACACTGTGGTGAGTAGGTCAGCATGATTAATAACAATTAGGCTTGCAATTGATTAAGTCAACGTCACTCTTACAATTGCACACAGCTCAGGACGACCGTTTCAACAGTTGAAGAGCGCCAAAATATTCTTTACTTTGAGTTACTCAAACCAACCTGAACATGAAGCGTCTATTACTTTTCATTTTTACAATCATTAACATAACATCGCATGCTCAGGTGAAAGCCCTGGTAGGCGGAACGTTAATCGATGGTTTTGGCGGAAAGCCTCTGCAAAACAGCGTCATTATTATTGAAGGTGAAAGAATAAAATCCATCGGACAGGTCGGCCGATTGGAAATCCCGAAGAACGCAGAAGTAATCTCTACTGAAGGAATGAGTGTAATGCCTGGGTTGTGGGACATGCATGTTCATTTGATGATCAACGGACATAGTGACTACACGCATTGGGACAAGACCTATTTGAAACTCGCCAAAGACGTTATCATGCCATCGTCTGCGCATCAACTGTTGCTCGCGGGAGTAACCAGTGCGCGCGATCTCGGAGCTCCATTGGATGCAAGCATTTCCGTTCGGGATAAGATCAACAAGGGAGATATTCCAGGTCCGACTATGTATATGTCCGGGCCTTTCATTCAGCACGAACCCTATCCCGGTACGGCAGAATTCCGGTGGGGCGTAAAAGGTGCAGCGGATGCAAGAGTCAGGGTCCAACAACTGGCCAAAGCGGGTGTAAATTGTATTAAGCTCATCGACCAGGATCAGATGACGATGGAAGAAGTAATGGCCGTTGTGGATGAAGCTCATAAAAATAAACTGAAAGTAGTAGCCCACTCGCATCGCCCCGAAGAAATCCGCCGAGGTCTTAAAGCTGGAGTAGATTGTTTTGAACATACCGGACTGGCAGCTGCACCGGAATATCCCGAGGATATAATTTCAATGATCAAGGAACGAACCGCACAAATGAATCTCGGTCCGTTGTTTTGGACTCCTACTGTCGAAGGACTTTACAACTACGAACACCTGCGTGACAATCCGGAAAATCTTGATAATACATCGTGGCATTTGGATCTACCTGACTCAATCATTGCCGATATAAAACGATCCATTCAGAAACCCGGGCAGCTTTCATACTATCAGCTTAATCCTATCCGCAAGCCAACGCTTGAGAGGAAAATAAAACAGCTGCGCGATGCGGGTGTTGTTCTCCTTGTTGGAACTGATAGTGGTATTCCCATGAAATTCCATAGTCAGAGTACATGGAATGAGTTGGATGTTTGGGTGAACAGATTCGGATTTGACGCTATGTATACCATTCGTGCAGCTACTTATTGGCCTTCAGTTGCTATGGGTGTAGACAAAGATTTTGGCACGATCAGCGAAGGAAAGTATGCTGATATCATCGCAGTTAAGGGCGACGTCCTGCGACACATTGATTTACTTCAGCGAGTGGATGTGGTTGTGAAGAAGGGGAAACGCTATAAGTAGAAATCAAAAAAAGGGCCGTCAAATTGACGGCCCTTTGCTTGTTTAATAAACGATGATTACTTCCAACGGGAATGGCGGCCTCGATGTTGATGTGCTACCGGCATAATTCAGCAGTAGTATGTTGTTTTTAGTGGTTGCCCAAAAATAGCCTTCATTCCTGGAATGTAACCATGATAATCTGCTTATGTTGAAATCACTATCAACGGCAATCCTCTTTCCATTTTCAACCACGGAAATTTTGGATTTAGATAAATCGAGACTAGGGGCATTGGAAACGAGTCCCACAAAGTAACTGCCGTCTGGTTGGCTCCAGGTCGTCACCGCTGTATGAAACTGACGGGTTGGAAATTGATTGCTTGACGTCCCACCTGCGGGTTCAATTTCCGGATCGGAGCAAGCAGTTGACATCATCACCGCTACGATAATGA
>DATHIE010000466.1:0-4335 GCA_035316905.1 Chryseolinea sp.
AGTCACATTTAATTTTGTAAACGTATCGTTGCCCTGGTTCAGATAAATCGCGGTCTCAAATACGTACCAGGTTGAGGTCATCATTCCACCTATGACTACATCGTAACGGCCATCCTTATCTATGTCACCAAAATCAATCGACACCCCCCAGGGAAAACTAATACCCACGTCGATAAAATCATTATTTACATTCTTGTACAGTTTGACATTGTTTCCGTTGGCATCCATTTGTTTAGCTAGCATATCCAGGTCGCCATCTGCGTCATAGTCTGCAAAGTCGGTATCAATAATAAAACCCGGAAATGTCAATGTCTTTGAAATTGACATTGTAGGGTAGGCCTTCTCAAGAATATAGTTTGCTACAAAATAGTTAGATCCACCATACGCCTGGATGACCTCCAGTTGTGAATCATGATCGAGGTCACACCAGTTTGAATACCAGGTCCCATAATTCGGGAAATGATAGTCCATACTCCACTTGCCTTTTCTGTTTATTGATATTCCACTCTGTCCCGAAGAGATAGCGTCAAGGTCACCATCACCTTCGAAATCTCCAAGGTATAACGAGCCAATCATTCCACCATCCAAATCACCACCCTCGAAGTTGGTAATCCCCGGGCTTTTGTTGAGTAGAACCTGCGGCAAAACAGAGTTGTAATTGTTGCTGGCGTGTAGTATATCAATAAAACCATCTTTGTTGATGTCACCCACATCCAAGGAAAAGACATGGTTATTGGCGCGGAAGTCGGGGAAATCAATCACCTCGTCAAATGTGCCATTGGTATTCTTAAAGATCGAAAAAGAGCTCAGTCCTGATTCGATGATTTCCGGGTCGCCATCATTGTCAAGGTCCGCCATTATCAGCGTTCCATATGTATTGCCAAAGCTGGTATTTGGCGAGACTTGCTGAAAGGTCTGTGCTGGCAGGAGGTCACATGCAAGTTGTAATAGAAGGATCGAAAACAACGTTTTTTTCATGGCTATCAGGTAAAGTCAAATCTCCTAAAGATAGCTAGCAAGGGTTTTAATTCTTACTTCAACAGTAAAATATTAATTCATTTTTGAGTGGTTACAATTGGCACCTAACGCCTATCCATAAGGTTGGATTGGAATTCGTTCATCTAAACATTGTTTTTGAACGCGGCAGGGGAGCACCTCAAAGATCTCGATGTGGTCAGTGACGCATGTAAGATATCCTGCGAGATTGCGCAAATACAGAAAATGTAAATCGCTTACCTTTGACCCGGAAAACCAGCAAGCTGTTATCTGTAAACTGTTAAAAATCGCTTTATCTGAACTCTCCTCTCAAAGTTCATTTCTCCTAACATCTTCTTGTATCGCATAACTAAACTAAACTTTTATATAAATGAAAATCACAAAATTCTTGTTGCTGAGTCTGGCAGTCATTTTTTTATCTTGTAGTGAAGACGAAGATCCAAAACCAACTAGTGAAGGAATGGTAGGAAACTGGGCGATTACTGCTCTCGACTACAAAGGAACTACTACCACCACGGCACAAGGCGCCAGTATTAAAGCCGATTTCACTGGAACGGGAAAAGACATGGACCTTATAACTACTTTTAACTCGACTCCAAATACGGTAACAAGTGAAGGAAGTTATACCATCGTGTTGAAAACAACTTATATGGGGCAATCCACAACTGATGAATATGAGATGGACGAAACTGTAACGGATGGCACCTGGACGCTAAGCGGTAATACCCTCACAGTTACAAATGACTTCGGACCGCAGACAGCGACAATTCTCGAACAGACCAGCACTACACTTAAGTTGAAAGCTGAGGTTTCAGAAAGTGAAAGTGATCAGGGCATTACTGTATCTACTAAAATCGAGGCCATTTACACTTTCACAAAACAATAAAATAACATTGCGACTTCGTTCGCGATTTTAACATCATTGGAGCCCTGGCTTTTTTGGGGCTCCAATGAAATATAAAGGCTAACCGAATTGAGTTAACCTTTCGCAACTTCATCATTGTCTGAAGACGCCCGGCCAGAATCCACGTCATCCCAGACCCAAGAAGCCAGATATTGCCTCCCAAATTTTCATCGGAATCATTCCTCAATTTTTACTTGAAATCTTTCTACTCAACTAGCTGATTTATAATATTTTAACCGCATCTACTTTAAATCTGAATTGAAACATTCGCTTCAACAGAATATTCATTGGCTTTGCAGGTGCTCAAGCCCGAAAATGCCTTAAAATCGAATAAACTGAGCCTGTTTTCATGATATTGTTATATAATGTTCTGGTCAGACGTTATGTTAAGTAGCATTGGCTCCGGGACTCGTGGGCAAGAAACTTTCGCGCCGTACAAGCGGGAAGGAAGTGCAGCTCTACAATGATGTATGCGGCTGCAGGCAAGGCAATAGTAGGGATAGGAGCGAAAAGCCCGACGTGCCAGGGCAGGGGCGAGTTGGAAGCTCACGGATGCGCTAAAAACGGCAGCCGGAATCGCTTACCTAATCCTTCCTTACTGGTATCCTTATTCTATATTTTTTCCCTTCTGTTAATACAAGTTTGTAGTCGGTGTTTTGAATCCAGGGATTGTGCTCTTTTAATGTTTGGTAACTGACTCCTAACGATTTCGCAAACTTGGGTAGATCTTGAATGGATTCGTGTATAACAATAGTTTTATACTCAACCGGCTGGTAATAATCAGATGGGGATAGAACATAGCCGTATTTTTCCGGAGCTTCAATAATCAGTTTCAGGGCGAGAATCCGAAACACATACCGCGCTGTTTCTTCGTTCAGGTAAAGCTCGTAGTAGCTCTTGGATTCCTGACCCTTTAGCGCATTATCAATTCCTGTCGATCCTCGATTAAAAGCTGCAGCTGCCAATGTCCACGAACCAAATTTTTTGTATGCCCGTTTCAAAAACTCGGATGCAGCCCGGGTAGATTTTTCAGCATCTCTTCTTTCATCGACATAATCCGAAATCTCAAGACCATATTCTTTGGCAGAACTTACCGTAAAGTGCCAAAATCCTGTAGCTCCTGCGCTTGAGCGAGACACAGGATCCAATTCACTCTCAATAACGGCCAGATAAAAGAATTCTCGGGGTACCCCTGCGCTATCGAGCTTTGCTTGAAGGTAAGATTTCCATCGTCCACTTTCTTTTAATATGAGAATAGTGGAAGCGTGCTTGTTCATATTAATAATGAGTTCTTTTTCAAGTCTTTCTTTTATATCCGGATCATGCAACGGAACAGGCTCACCGCAAAAAGTCAATGCACCTGGGATTTCCGGCAAGGATATTTGTGCGTTTACAGGTTGAATCAAAAAAAATAATACAAAAACTATAAATGAAAATAATAGTTTGGATACGCTACTTAGATAGTGCATGCTTTAATTTGGTTGGATCAATTTGAATCGTGGGAGCAGGAGGGAGGGCTTGGAGCGCCTGCCTATCATACCTTATACCTTATACCTTATACCTTATACCCTATACCCTATACCTTATACAGCTTATACCCCTTCCCATGAACATTCGTAATTCTCAGCTCAGGATCACCGCTTAATTTCTTTCGAAGTTTCGATACAAACATGTCTAGGCTGCGACCGGTGATGACCCCTTCATTGAGCCAGATTTTCTGCATCAAAGTTTCGCGGGGAATAAGTTCACCGAAATTGTTGTTGAGCAATTTGAGAATTCTGCATTCTTTGTCTGTGAGACTAAGCACCTCACTCCCCAATACCAAACGCTGATCCTTCACGTCAAATAAAAATTTTCCCAGGGCAGGCAATTCCGGAACGGACTCATGTATTACAGCATGGTCTTGATGGTGCATTCGCTGCGGTTTTAAAATTTTTCCGAAACGCCCAATCAACAAGGTAACACCCAACAATACCAGTATGCCGCTATAAACCAGATTCATTGCTGGATAGTCGAAGGTTTTCGCCTTCGTTTTAAATTCTTCAAGTTTTGGATTGGCTCTCTGAGGATTTGATTTGAGCTCTTCAGTCAGTGGATTGATGCCATTGTCGACGGTTGTCGTTTTGAATTCTTCAGCTTTTGGATTGGCTTCCTGAGGATCTACTTTAACTGATTTGACTTCTTCAGTCCGTTGGTTGATGTCAGATTTCTCCTCTTCAATGTTCTCATAAAAATCCGGAAAGACAAATTCGATGGTGTAACAGCCTGCGGGCTCACTTCTGCCCCTGCAAGGCAGGAGGTCTGGTGAGGTATTATTTAGCTGGAAACCATAGACGATGTCGGCTTTCAAGCATTCATGTACTGTAACGGTGTAACCGGAAGGGAACTGTGTTTTAGGAAGCAAGTCCCGTGACATCAGCATGAGCGAGTCGTGA
>DATHIE010000467.1:0-9307 GCA_035316905.1 Chryseolinea sp.
CGCTCGATGCCTTCGGTATTCACGGTGTCGGCGGGATAGTTGGCGCACTCTTACTTACCTTCTTTATCCGCGACTCGTGGATGGCAGAAGCAGCCACGGCCGCGGGTAGCTGGTCCGTGATGCAACAGCTGGGCGTTCAGGCGCTGGCAGTAATTATTGCTATTGCTTACGCGGCAATCGGAACACTTGCGATACTTTTTGTCCTCAATAAGGTGGTACCAATCCGATCAAATGCGGAAGGCGAAATGCGAGGCCTCGATAATTATTATCATGGCGAACGTGGTTACGGAATGACTAACCCCAATTAATCTTAAAGAATCATGAAATTAATCATAGCAATAATCCGCGAAAATCAGCTTGACCAGGTGAGAGAGGCACTTATTGATGCCGCTGTAACCCGGATCACCGTCAGCCACGTTTCAGGCCATGGCAGAAGCAAGACGGAAGATCAGACGGAGGAAATCTACCGTGGACAAATTGTGGTACCAAATCTGGTACCAAACATCCGGCTTGAAATAGCTGTCAACGATGACTTTGTTGATCGTACATGCAATGCCATATTAAGCGCAACGAAGGCCAACGACGGAGGACTTATCGGTAGCGGTAAGATCTTTGTTATTCAGCTCGAGGAAGTTATTCGCCTCAGGACCGGTGAGCGAGGGTCTGAAGCCATATAGGTTGTTGATGATATAAAATAGCAAGCCCGGCCAAAATTGACCGGGCTTGTTTTTTTGATGCAGATCAGTCTACGCAACCTTCACGCGCTCCATCCGTGGCGCAAGAAAATGCATGACTAACCACGCAACGAGATAAGCGAAACCACAAATCACGAAAAGAATATTATATCCAACGACAATGTCCCCAAGCGCTTTGTAATGATCGAGTAGACCTCCAACAAGCAGAGGAAACAACATCCCTCCGATAGACCCCGCCATGCCACCAATACCTACGACAGAACTTACAGCCTGTTTTGGGAACATGTCAGATACTGTTGTAAAAATATTAGCACTCCATGCCTGGTGTGATGCCGCGGCAAGACTAATCAGTCCCACGGCAATCCAAACGTTACCTGCATATGGCGCAGTCATAATTGGTAAAACGCAAAACGCGAACACCAACATCGATATCTTACGCGCCTTGAACACGAGCCAACCCCTTCTTATCAGGTAAGACGACAGATACCCTCCGCCAACACTACCTATCGTGGTTGCTGTGTAAACGAGGACCAGCTGAAGATTGGGTTTCTTCAAGTCGATATTGTATGCTTCCGCAAAAAATGAAGGGAGCCAAAAAAGGAAGAACCACCATATTGGATCCGTAAGAAACTTTCCAAAAACAAACGCCCATGTCTGGCGAACTCCAAGCAATCGTGTCCACGGTAACGGCTTATCCTTTAGCTCCTCCTGCTCATCCTTGTCGCTATGAATGTAATCGTACTCCTGCTTGCTTACTCTTTTTTGTCTTGACGGTATCTCGTAATAGATGAGCCAAAAGATCAACCATATAAAACCGATAGCACCAGTCCATATAAATGCGTGTCTCCATCCGTACATGCCCAATATCCAGGGCACAACCACGGGCGCAATAACGGCACCTATATTTGTTCCTGAATTGAATATTCCGGTAGCAAGAGCACGCTCCTTCTTGGGGAACCATTCTGCTACGGCTTTAATGGCTGTCGGAAAGTTTCCAGCTTCGCTTATCCCGAGAAAAGCTCTAACAGCACCGAACCCAAATGTAGATTTCACCGCCGCGTGCAGCATAGCCGCTATGCTCCAAAAGACGACAGAGATGGTATAGCCCATCTTCGTGCCGACCTTATCTACGATTTTTCCGAACAGCAACAGCCCTAAGGCATACGCAGCGCTGAAACACATCACTATGTTACTATAGTCAGTTTCCGTCCAACTGAACTCATCAGAAAGGGTCGGCTTTAAGAGACCAATAACCTGGCGGTCTATGTAGTTGACAGTTGTTGCCAGAAATAATAACGCACATACGACCCAGCGATAATTTCCGGTTGGTTGAAGTTGTTTCTCCACGTGATAATGTTTTATAACAGAATTATTTCCTCGCCTCCCTGGCGAGCGTTAATGCTTCCTGAATTCTCTGCTTCAACAAGGCCCAGTTCTTTTGTTCCAGAATTTCTTTGGTAAACAACTGCGATCCCATTCCCAGGCATGCCGCCCCTGCCTTGAGCCATGTTGAAATGCTCTTTTCATTCGGTTCCACACCTCCAGTGATCATTAACTGCAACCCTGGCACTACTGGCATTACGGATGACACGAAGCCCGGTCCTAGTACCGATCCCGGAAACAGCTTAATTATTTCCGCGCCATTATCCTTTGCTGTAACAATTTCCGTCAACGTGGCGCATCCAGGTATCCACGAGATATCATGGTCGCGACATACTTTCGCCATCTCAAGTTTCATGATCGGCGAAATCACAAAGTCCGCACCGGCATCAATAAACTTTTTTGTCGTCGGTCCGTCAAGGATAGTACCTATGCCAAGCATGAGGTCAGAATACTTTTTTGACACGCTCAACAGATGTGTAAAAACGTCGAAAGAGTTCTCGCGTCTGTTGGTGAATTCAAAAACGCGTATACCTCCATCATAGGCTGCTTCCAGAACATCCTGTGCATCTTTCGGATTGTCGTGCGTAAACAAAGGGACGATTCTCGCCTCCTTCATCCCACTAACCACCTGTTGTCTGGTAAATCTTGCCACCGATGGATTATAAATAAACTACTTCTTTCTGATCTTAACTATGATTGCTAGTGCATCTGCCACACTTTGTTCCAACTTCGACCAATTTTTTGTTTCGATGATTTCCTTCGTGAAAAGCTGTGATCCCATCCCGACACAAATCACCCCAGCTTTGAACCACGCCGAAAGATTAGCCTCCGTAGGTTCCACACCGCCAGTTGGCATAAGTTGCAACCCTGGCACTACTGGCATTATGGAAGATACAAAGCCTGGACCGAGAACGGAACCAGGGAAAATTTTAATGACCTTCGCTCCAAGATCCTTCGCGGTCACGATCTCCGTTAATGTTGCACATCCAGGTATCCATAGTTTATTTTCCTTCTGGCATAATCCTGCCATTTCCTGTTTTAGAACCGGCGACACGATAAAATGAGCACCGGCAGAAATAAATTTCTGAGTAGTTGCCGCATCCATAACGGTACCGATACCTAACATGAGATCGGAATATTTCTGAGCGTATTTTAACAATTCAGTGAAAACCTGAAACGCATTTTCACCACGGTTGGTAAACTCAAAAACACGGACACCGCCTTTGTACGATGCGTCCAGTACAGCTTTTGCCACTTCTATATCGGCATGATAGAACACCGGGATCATACCCGACGATTTCATCGCCTGTTGTATTGTATCGTTAGAAAAATTTGCCATGATGATTATTTAATTTAACGTGATACTCGTCCAGACGCGTCGCCGGACATCAGTTTTTCCACTTCATCTACAGTTACTGCATTGAAGTCGCCTTTGATCGTGTGCTTAAGACAAGACGCAGCAACAGCGAACCCAAGAGCCTTCTGATCATCTTTTGGATAGCTGATCAAGCCGTAGATTAATCCTCCCATAAATGAATCGCCGCCGCCGACGCGATCAACAATATGTGTGATCTGGTAAGTCGGCGCTTCCATAAGTTTCTTTCCATCCCAAAGTACACCAGACCAGGAGTTGTGACTAGCACTTATCGATCCTCTCAAAGTTATTATAACCTTCTTTGCTTTTGGAAACTTCGCCATCAACTGTTTTCCTACCGATTCATAAGCTGCTCCTTCGACGTGCCCCGATTTAACATCAACACCGTCGGGTTTAATTCCAAACACCATTTCGGCATCCTCTTCATTTCCCAGTATGATTTCGCAATGATTTACCAGCTTCTCCATAACCTCTCCTGCTGATTTCCCCCACTTCCACAGTTTGTTCCTGAAATTGAGATCGGTTGAAATAGTAATTCCTTTTTTGGCCGCTGCTTCACATGCTTCGAGACAAACTTCGGCGGCACCTTCGGATACGGCAGGCGTTATGCCTGTCCAGTGAAACCAGGTCGCATCCTGGAATGCCTTATCCCAATCGATCGATCCTTTTTTCAGTTTGGCGAATGAACTGTTCGCGCGATCATAAATAACTTTGCTACCACGGCTGACGGCGCCGGATTCGAGATAATAAATACCAACTCTATCACCGCTTCTATTTATAAAAGAAGTATCTACATTAAGACCGCGTAATGTTTGAATTGCATATTCTCCAATATCATTTTTGGGAAGACTGGATACAAAGCTTGCCGGGATTCCATAATTGGCGAGAGATACCGCAACGTTAGCCTCACCTCCACCAAAAGTTGCTTCAAACTCTGTTGTCTGAGCAAATCTCAAATACCCGGGGGTTGCAAGCCTTAGCATAATTTCACCAAATGTTACGACCTTGTTTTTCATCTTTCTTTACTGAATTTAGTTTGATATACTCTTATTAAGTTATGTGTCTATACTTTGACAGCCTTTCTGAGTGAGTTGCTTTCCATACACGCCTCAATCATTCTAATAACATCCCGTGACTGTTCGGGTTTGACGGCCAACTCCTTTCCTTCCCTGATAACATCGTATACATTTTTATAGAATGCGAGGTAATTTCCAGGAATGGTTTCTACTACCGCCTCTACATGCAAATTACCCACGTTAGTGTTCAGTTTGCCCCAAAGTTCCCTCGGGTCATATCCCCATGACGTACTTCCGGGTATCTTACCCTCCTTTAAAGCTTGTTCTTGTGGATCAATTCCAAATTTTACGAAAGAACCTGTTGTTCCATGGATTATGTACCTGGGCATTGATTCACGAACAAGGTAGCTTGATTTTACAATGGCATGAAAGCCGTTGTATTGAAGGCGGATGTCATAAAAATCGTCTACCCTTCCGCCAGGCCGTTGAATACCCATCCTTGCGTCCACATCCGTAGGCATACCAAAAAGCACCAACACCTGGTCGAGCATATGTGATCCGAGATTATAGAGTATGCCGGTACCAGGCGCAGCCTCCTCTTTCCATGTATTAGCTTCTATGTAGTTTCTAAAGCGATCGTAATGCAGCTCGAATTCCACAATGCCGCCAACGAGTTTGTCTTTTATAATCTCTTTAATCGTGAGAAAATCGCCGTCCCACCGCCGGTTTTGAAATACTGTGAGAACTTTACCGGTCTGTTTTGCTAACGCGATGAGTTCATCGCCCTCTTTAGTGGTCACTGAAAAAGGTTTTTCAACTATCACGTGTTTGCCTGCCTCTAGTGCACGAACTGTAAAAGAATAGTGCGTTTCATTGGGCGTATTTACAATGATCAGTTCAACGGACTGATCATTAAATACATCATCCACGCTGGTTGCTATTCTAACGTTTGGATACCGGCCACTCGCTCTTGTTGAATTTCGCTGGACGATCTTTGAGAGTTTGAAACCTTGATGCGCGTCAAGCAAGGGGCCGTGAAAAATCTCTCCAGACATACCATAAGAAAGCAGGGCTGTATTGATGGGTGTCATTCGGATACTGAATCTAAGTTTACTGGTTTTACGACGGATTGGATCTTTTTTATGACCTTCAATAGTTCGGTCAGGTTCTTTTCAACAACGGACCACTCTTTAAGTGCAACATGTTCTTTTGTAAAAACCTGGGCACCCAACTTAATTCCTAAAACACCGGCCTCAAACCATTTTCTGAGAATAATTTCTCTCAGGTCGGAAAGACCAGATGGCATCAATTGAAGGTCAGCGTGTGATTTATTAGCCAAAGAAATAAAATCCGGTCCCAATACATTTCCGGACAGGACATTGATAACGGATGCACCGAGGGATTTTGCCTTTTCAATCTCAACAAGTGACGTACAGCCAGGCATCCAGATTGCATCGTACTGGTGACAAACAGAACCCATGTCAGGTCGTAAGAATGGAGAAGCAATAAACCGCGCACCCGCGTTGATATAACGTTCCGTCATCACGGCATCTAACACTGTACCAACCCCTAAGGTGAGGTCGGGAAACTGGTTTTGTCGTTCGGCGAGGTATTCAAAGTAGCGCAATCCACGGTTATCGCGTTGGTGCATGAATTCGAACACTCGCAATCCGTGCTTGTAACAAATGGAAACAATTTTTAAAAGGACGTCAACATCAGGATGATAAAAAACGGGCACGACGCCCGAGGATCTGATTTTAAACATCACCGCTTTCTTGCTCATCAACATTCTACGATATTTACCCCCTGGTTTGCGTAAAAGGGTTTTTAAGTTATAAAAAAATAAATCTAAATTGCGCAATCGATTGCGCAAGATAATTGTTTTATAAGTATGTCAAACAGATTTCTAAAAATTCATCCAGCCGATAATGTACTGGTGGCACTAACAGATTTGAAAGCGGGAGAACAGATCGCATACAACGGATCGTCAATCACTTTGGCACAGGACGTCCAGGCAAAACACAAATTTGCTGTGAACGCTATGCAGCCCGAAGCCGATGTAATTATGTATGGACTTCTGGTGGGCAAAACACTCCATGCTATTCCTGAAGGTGGAGTTATCGCCACAAACAATGTGAAACACAAGTCATCCGAGTTCTCTGGCAAGACCAAAGAATTCCGTTGGACTTCTCCAGATGTAAGTCGCTGGAAAGACAAAACCTTTATGGGTTATCACAGAGACGACACCCAGGTTGGAACGGCAAACTATTGGATTGTCATCCCGCTCGTATTCTGCGAGAACAGGAACATCAATATCATGCGGCACGCATTCGAAGAGGCGCTGGGTTTTGCTAAGCACGATATTTACAAGACCTACGTTCATGAATTGGTTGACCTTTATCAAAAAGGAAATACCGATGCGATCAAATCACTTTCCATTACCAACGAAAAAGATAGTGGACGTTCAAGGCTATTCAAAAACATCGACGGCATAAAATTCTTAACACATGAGGGGGGATGTGGCGGTACACGTCAGGATTCTGAAGCCTTGTGTGCATTGCTTGCCGGTTATATCAATAACCCCAATGTTGCTGGTGCAACGGTATTAAGTCTTGGTTGCCAGAACGCGCAGGTAGATATTCTAAAGAGCAAGCTCAACTCCATCAATCCATCGTTCTCAAAGCCGCTCATTATTCTCGAACAGCAGAAAGAAGGTACTGAACAGGAGTTGCTTGCGAATGCAATACGACAGACGTTTTTAGCCTTGATCGAGGTTGACAAGCAGGAGCGCGAGCCTGCTCCTCTCAGCAAGTTGGTTGTCGGTCTTGAGTGTGGAGGCTCCGATGGTTTTTCGGGAATATCAGCTAATCCCGCTATTGGTCATACTTCAGATCTGGTCGCAGCTTTGGGAGGTGCATCCATTCTTTCAGAGTTTCCGGAATTGTGCGGTGTGGAGCAGGAGCTCATCAATCGCTGTGTTGATGCCCCTACGGCAGATAAGTTTGTAAAACTGATGAGAGCATACGCACGAGCCGCTGAGGCTGTGGGTTCAGGCTTCGATATGAATCCATCGCCAGGAAATATAAAGGATGGTCTTATCACCGATGCCATGAAATCGGCGGGGGCTGCAAAAAAAGGAGGAACGTCACCTGTATCGGATGTCCTGGATTACACCGAGTATATCCGGCGTCCAGGCTTAACGTTGTTATGCACTCCTGGAAATGACGTTGAAAGTACGACAGCCATGGCAGGTTCGGGCGCCAACATAATGTTGTTCACTACGGGGTTGGGCACTCCCACTGGGAACCCTGTTGTACCGGTAATCAAAGTCAGCTCAAATTCGAAGCTCGCCAAAAAAATGCCGGACATCATTGATATTGACAGCGGTTCCATCATTTCGGGGGAAAAGAAAATAGAACAGGTGGGTGAAGAGATCCTTGATTATATAATTGAAGTAGCCAGTGGCCGGGCCGTTGCAAAAGCTGTGCAATTGACTCAGGACGATTTTATTCCCTGGAAACGCGGAGTGTCGCTGTAAGAGCTACAAGAAATCTTCACGACGTGGATTAAAGCTGTCAATGAGAATTGCCTTTGCCGACAAAAGTTGAATGGCGTGTTTCTTTTGGGAAGGAATAGAAACCATATCTCCCTTTTTTAGAACCTGATCCGGTTCACCTTCGGAGAAAAAGATAACTTCACCTTCAGCCACGTACGTTATTTGTTCGTGAACATGATTGTGAAGAGGATCGGGCTTCTCCCAGGGGCCGCCTTCAAACTCTATTGCAACCATCATTAGGTTTTCGGTATGAAGGAGTCGCCTTTTTATCCCTGGTTTTACGATCGTTGGTTTCGCGTCTGCAGCTTTTAAAAAAGTCATGATTCTTCGGTATTTCAAATCGTAAAAATACAAGAAATGAGCAATCGATTGCCTACTTGCCAGCTGATTTTGTATGTAAACGAAGTCTTCGACATCCTTCTAACTATCAGATAATTACGACTCATTTAATCTGCATCATAAAACGAATACCAATTTGCATAGAATTGTTTTTAACATATATTGTGCAACCGATTACGCGAATAAATATGATTTCAGAAGTTCGATATGCTACAAACCCTGAAAGTTTTAAGATTCTTAATACTCAACAACTCCGGGAGTCTTTCCTTATCGCCGATATATTCCAGCCCGACCAGATACGGTTGTGCTACACGCACTATGACCGGCTTATCATCGGTGGAGCAAATCCCGTAAAAGATCCACTCAAGCTCGAGTCATTTAATTCCTTGAAATCGGACTTTTTTCTTCAGCGACGTGAAATAGGTATCATCAACGTCGGCAAGAGTGGCGCTGTGATCGTGGATGGCAAAGAGTACTCCCTTGAAAATAAAGAGGCCCTTTACATTGGTCGCGGAACAAAGGATGTAGTCTTCCAGCCAGCTGAAGCTGCTTTATATTATTTCAACTCGGCACTCGCACATACAACATATCCCATAAAAAAGATAAACCTCGAAGAAGCCGAGACGGTTGAGATCGGCTCCCAACAGACATCTAACCATCGCACTATACGAAAACTTCTCGTTAACGGACGGGTAGATACTTGCCAACTGCAAATGGGCCTGACGGAGCTAAAGAGCGGCAGCGTGTGGAATACTATGCCGGCTCATACTCATGACAGGCGAATGGAAGCGTATTTTTATTTCAATCTGCCCGACAACCAGATTGTTTGCCACTTCATGGGTGAGCCTCAGGAAACAAGACACCTTTTTGTCAAGAACAACCAGGCTGTCCTTTCACCGCCATGGTCAATTCACAGTGGCGCGGGTACCAGCAATTACTCTTT
>DATHIE010000468.1:0-17445 GCA_035316905.1 Chryseolinea sp.
GTCGGCCGAAACAAAGATCGCTTACGATCAGCATAAGCTGGAATACAATGCAAGGATTACAAACATGAAAGCGACTTTGGGCCGTTCCTACAATGCCTTCAAAGCTTACATGGAATGGTATCCGTTGTATGAAGACGTGAAGAAAATTCTCGGCACGCGGCTGTCACCTCTTTTTGCGTGGTCAATATCGGAGGCTGCTGACTGCCCCTTGTGCAGTACTTATTTCAGAAAGGTCATCATCGAATCAGGTGAAGATCCGGAATCACTGATTTTGTCAGGGGAAGATCAAGTTGTGCTCGGTTTTGGTGCCGCTATCGCACGAGACAAAGGTTATGTTGATGACGATGTATACCAACCAATTAGCAAAAGATTTTCGGAGGAAGAAATTGTAGTTCTCACGGCCTTTGCCGGCATTATGATCGCCACCAATATTTTCAATAATGTATTGCGAACCGAGATCGATGAGTATCTCTTTCCTTTTCGATCGAAAAAAGACATAGATGAACCTAAGCACTAAACTTAAAATGATATTGATTCATGTCACTCAAAGATAACGTAGCATTTATTACTGGCGCGGCGCATGGACAAGGCCGCGCTACGGCACTTGCACTCGCTGCTAAAGGCGTGCATATTGTTGCATTGGATATAGCCAAGCCGCTTCCTTATCCAGGTTACACGCTAGGATCGTCTGATGAGCTTACCACCCTTAAGGCTGAAGTTGAAAAGCTTGGGGTAAGTTGCTTAACGTTCAAAGGCGATGTGCGTATGGATGCGGAAGTCAAAGCCGCAGTGGAAGAAGCACTTTTTCAGTTCGGCCGGATTGACATTCTTTTTAACAATGCAGGAATATGCGCCTATGGATTGGCTCATGAACTCACTGAGGACGCGTGGGATTCGATGATTGATATCAATCTGAAAGGCGCGTGGATTACTGCGCGGCATATCATCCCGTCAATGATTGAAAGAAAGTCCGGTAACATCATTAACAATTCATCAATTGCCGGATTACGGGGTATGAACAGGCTTAGTCATTATGCTGCTTCGAAATGGGGCCTTGTGGGCTTGACGAAATCGTGGGCAATCGAGTTAGCACCTTATAATATCAGGGTGAACTCTATTCATCCAACCGGAGTGAATACTCCGATGAACGATGGCCTTGCGGCGCTTGAAGGAAAAACAGCGGAACAAATCGCCGAAGCATCTGCTGGTAATTTGTTAGCCGTACCTTGGATTGAAGTTGAAGATGTTGCAAGTGCGGTTGTCTACCTGGTGTCAGACGGTGCTCGGTATGTGACTGGAACGCAATTGGTTTTAGACGCTGGGCTACTTACTCGCTAATGTCCATTAAGCCCCGCCTGAATACCTTTGACCTCACCATGATCGTGGTGAGCGTGGTAATTGGTACGGGCATCTTTAGAACGCCAGTTGAAATTGCACAGAAAGCACAGCTTCCTTCAATATTTTTTATAGCCTGGGTCGCTGGCGCGATCATTAGTTTTTTTGGCGCGTTAACGCTTGCAGAAGTAGGATCGCGCTACCCGGCAGCAGGTGGCTTTTATAAGATATTCTCACATTGCTATCATCCTGCATTTGCGTTTATGGTGAATTGGATTTCAGTCATTGCCAATGCCGGGTCAAGCGCATCGGTTGCCATTATGGGTGCTGAGTATATCAATCCATTGTTATTTCCTGATCTTGATTCTGAAACAGCAACACGAATTACAACAATTGTTGCTGTTCTCTTTTTGTATGGGATTAACTTGCTCGGAATAAAAATGGGAGCAAGGACATTGAACGTCTTAATGATCATAAAGATCAGCATGCTTCTATTGTTGATCAGCGCGATGTTCTTCACGAGTTCCAAAAGTCAATCGATAGTAAGGGAATTATCAATAGAAGATAGTCTCAAGGCGTTTTGGATATGCTTTGTGCCTATTTTCTTCACCTACGGAGGTTATCATCAGACGATGAATTTTGGAGGCGATGTTGCAAATGCAAGTCGTACGATGCCGCGTTCAATATTTATGGGGATGAGTGTTGTTTTGATTCTTTATCTGCTGGTCAATGTTTCGTATGTTAATGTTTTAAGTTTTGATGGACTCAAAAATTCACCGGCGCTCGCAGCCGAGATGACTGAGACAGTCATTGGAAATTCCGCAGCAATTATTGTATCCGTACTAATGTTTCTGGCAGTGCTAGCATACGTTAATGCATCGTTACTGTCAAATCCCAGAATGTATTATGCAATGGCCGAAGAAAAGGTGTTACCGCCAGTATTTATGAAAGTGAACCCCAGGACGCAAACCCAGGAGATAGCATTAACTGCATATGTGGCAATTATTATTGTGTTCCTTTTCACTCTATCCTCTTTCCAAAAAATATTAAACTATGTGATGTTCTTCGATAGTATCGGGCTGATAGCCGCCTGTGCTTCCGTTTTTATTTTAAGAAAGCGCGCCAGACAAGAGGGTGCAGAACCGGCAAACATTTATAAAATGAAATTCTATCCATGGATGCCGATCATTTTTATTGCAGGATATGCGCTTGTGAATTTCAGCGTGATGTATTTCGCGCCCCAGACAGCCCTTATCGGATTTACTCTTTTCCTGGCAGGCTTGCCCCTCTATTACTTACTCCAGAAAATTTTTAATAGACCTGAACAATCAAATTAGTTAGGAATTTCCAGTTACCCGGAAAGATTTGGTTTGGCTTGGCTACTTCCCACATGTGAGAGTTTCATATTATTAGCGACCATTTTAACTTTACACTGTCTTATGACGGCCATTGGATAAGATCGAGCAATAGCAATTAGAATTATTATGATAGAGAAATGCACCTCTGGAGATTTGAAAGAGATCTACGCCATTATCAATGATGGGGCTTCCGCCTACAAAGGTGTGATCCCCGCTGACCGCTGGCATGATCCGTATATGTCAATGGAAGAACTAAAAATTCAAATCGATCAGGGTGTGGAGTTCTGGTGCTACAACGAAGAGGCATCTATTCTGGGGGTAATGGGGATACAGGATAAAGGTGATGTTACGCTCATCAGGCATGCCTATGTCCGGACGAAATCGAGGAATAAAGGCATTGGAGGAAAGATGCTTTCGACTTTGAAGAATTTGACCAGTAAGCCTATTCTAATTGGAACCTGGGCAGAGGCTACCTGGGCAGTTGGATTTTATCAAAAGCATGGCTTCCGTTTGCTGCCCGATGAAGAAAAGAACAGATTGCTCACCAAGTATTGGACGATACCAAAGCGCCAGGTTGAAACATCAGTTGTTTTGGCAAGTAAAGAATGGCAGAGTTATACACTTTAAGGACTCGTCAATGAAAAATGCCGGACTGTTTATACTCCTACAGTGAGCTGCGGAGGTTGGTTGGCCTGCCGAAAATCTTAAAATGTCGATTTTTTACAATCCTGGATGCGGCTTTCAGAAATACATTTGATCCGGATTAACAACTTTTAAAAGCAAAAAGTCATGCATAACATTTCTGAAATTGCACCCGATGTTTATCGCATCTCAATCTTTGTTAAGGAATTCAATCTCCAGCTTAATCATTTTTTAATAAAAGATCATGAACCAATGCTTTATCACACTGGAATGAGACAAATGTTTCCAGCAGTACATGAGGCTGTAAGTAAAATCATTGATCCATCACTGATCAGGTGGATTGGCTTTAGTCATTTTGAAGTAGATGAATGCGGCGCACTTAACGAATGGCTGCGAGTCGCCCCAAATGCAAAAGCTGTTTGTAGTGAGGTGGGTGCCCTTGTAAATATGGGTGACTTTGCGATTCGGCCTGCACATGCTATGGAAGATAATAGCATCTTAAATACTGGAAAACACAGCTTCCGATTTATTAGAACACCTCATTTGCCGCACGGATGGGATGCCGGGGTGATGTTTGAGGAAACTAACAAAACGCTACTATGCTCCGATTTGCTTCATCAAAACGGAGATTTAAAAGACATAACTGATAACGATATTTTAGGGCTACACAAAAAATCAATGCTCGAGTTTGAACACGGACCATTGATGGAGTATACCCCCTATAACCATAAAACTCAAAAACTCCTTTATTCATTGGCGGACCTCCAACCAAAAACTCTGGCGACTATGCATGGTTCCTCTTACAACGGTGACTGCGGCCAAACACTTAGAGATCTTGATGGTGTAATGAAGGAGCTTTGGGGAGGCGAGGTAGAACCGTCCGAAATAGCATGACAACGATAACCTTAAAGTAATATGCTGAATTTTTGGTGGCAGTACGACTTACCTGATTTCATTTTTGCTTACAAGATACTATCTTTAAAGTAAACGGTTCAGTAAGAATGAGTATCTGGATCAAAGAGTATAAGCCAAGCGAACCCCTCAGACCTTTCGTGGAATTATATTCGGAGGGTCATTTCAATATTAATGATTCGGGATGCTGGTCCAGCCAGATGATTCCAAATGGCTACCTTGAATTGATTTTTCATCTTAACAACCCGCATTGCGACCTTCCCAGTGATAATCAATGGGCGCAGTCTCCCGATTATATGATCGTTGGGCTTTTCACCCAATCACATGAAATCCAATTTAGGAGTATCGTAAAAGTATTTTCTATTCGCTTGAAACCAGAAGCACTCTATAGCCTCTTTAAGATACCGGCTTCAATCTTCAGTAATTGTTACGAAGATATAACGCTGGTGTTAGGTAGTGAATTTCGTGATTTTGCCCATAGGATAAAGGAAGAAAAAGATATCCAAGCCATGATCGTGCGTGCAGAAAGCTACTTATTAAAGAAAATGGTCGACAACAAGATTGACATTAGCTATATTAACACTGCTGCTGAATTGATACGAACTACAACACGTATAAGTATAAAAGATATCGCTGATAGGGTATGTATCAGTCAGCGTCAATTGGAGAGAGAGTTTAAAGATAAGGTGGGTATTGGCCCGAAACATTATTTACGCATCACAAGGATCAATGAAGTACTGCATCTGTTAAGAAATGGTCAGGAGTTTGACTTAACTAATGTAGCCTACCAGTGTGGCTATTTTGATCAGGCACATTTTATCAAAGATTTTAAGAAGATAATTGGTGTAAATCCTGGCATTTTTATTAAAGAAAAAGAACAAACTATTACTTCCGCATAGCCCAAATAGCCACCACAGTTAAGTATATCATTCTCACAAGTGAAAGCTACTTTCATTTGCAGATGATGGGCTGCTTTAGCGATGTTGTTAAAGCACTTCGCTACCTATTTAAAGAAGATGACATCATCTGTCTTTAATATCAGTTATTATCGGAACGGATTCCCCAATAAATGGAAGTTGGCTATCTAGCTGGATATGAACGACACTTGGATCTGAACGACGTTTTTGAAGAAAGCCGCAGCCACGAGCAACATGCTGATCAGAACTATTCTGATTTCTTTACAACGTCATACATCTTTTGTGCCATCATGAGATGATGCTCGAGAATAGTAATCTTTGCCTCGGCCCAGTCGCTAATCTCTGATTCACTTCCCTTATCGGCTTCAACGTGGAAATTTTCGATTGTTTCTTTATGGTCGGCTACCATAGCTTCGGCATATGCTCTGTCGAAGTCTTCACCATCCTTCTGCGCAATTGCATCATACTTTTCCTGGCTTGTCGCGCTAAGCTTTTCAGGGATGGAAATGTTTGATTTAGATGCCAGGATTTTCAGTTCCTCATTGGCCTTTCCATGATCTGTGACCATAGACTGTGCAAATGATTTAACCTCAGGAGAAAGTGCTTTAGTTAGGGCAAGTTCGCCCAGGCGAGCTTCGAGCAGTCCTCCGTCGGCAGCAGCAAGAACAAACTCGGAATCGCTCTTACTTTGTTCAATATTTCCTGTATTGACATCCTTGTCTTCTTGTTTCACGCTATCGCGCGGGGATTCCATGTTCTGGCTGGATTGCTGTGCGCAAGAAAAGGCAATTGACGACAACATGACCAACGTGATGGTATTTTTAACAAATGTTTTCATAACTGAATTAGATAAATGAGATTTCACAGCTGCAAACCTATTAAGGCGTGCATATGAGCTTTCGCCGCGAAATATTGTGCCGATTTTATTTACTTATCCGTTAGGAGCGGTCAACAAATAAATGCAGCAGAAACGTTGGAAGACCCGTTGCGAATTATAGAAGGAAGAATACCAGTGAATGCACGTTTGAATGACTAGGCATTTTTGCTACAACCAAGACAAACATTCTACACAATGTCGGCGGGCAAGTTTTCTTTGATGCATTCCAGGTTCATTTTTAACTTCTTATTGACTCGATGTAATGATCCCAGCGCATAAATAGTTTGTATGCGTAGATATGTTGCCCAATGTTATATAATATAAAAAAAACGGCAGTGCGCCGTTTTTTTTTACAATTTGAAATACCGTGCTAGTCGGGTTTCATCGTCAGTTCGGAACCATCACCAGCTTTTAGCTTCATTACGTCGTTCTTTAACTCGAGTACGACAAAGTTTTCGGTGACATTTTCACTGGCAAAATGCAGTTGCAAATTGGTACCCTCAAGTGACCACTGCCCACTCATGCTCTCGTTACCATTTCCCATTTGAACATTGCCATTCCTGGCGAAAGTTATTCGTTCTTTTTTCTCTGCCCGTGTAAGCTTGTCCTTATCTCCGGAGGCATCCGTTTCGCGCGTCGCCTCCCAGGTTTTTTCAGCCGTTCCAGCAATCTTTTCTTCATTAGTTACCTCCTTACTACCACATCCTGCCGAAATGAATAGTATAAGGCTGATGATTAATGTGTTTCGCATATATATTCAAATTTGATTATGGTATAATAATGTGTTGGCCAGGATGTATTAAGTCCGGATTTTTGATCTTATCTCTATTCGCCTCGAATATTTTCTTCCATGCACCTCCATCTCCATAAAACTGCTTGGCAATTTTAGAAAGGCTGTCTCCACTCTTGACCACGTATTCGCGATTTTGCGGCGGCGCTGGTTGTGCTGTTGGCTTGACTGTTGGAGATGGCTCCCTCTTAACGGGCTTTTCTTCTCCTTTTTTAAAAAAATCTAATAATCCCATGGTATAACTTATTTAAGAGTTAGTGCATTATCTTAAGATTCTTGAAAGTATACTTCCAATTCCGCCGGCTGAGCGGCTACCATTCAACATAGAGAAAATGGAACCGAGTCCACCGAATCCGCCTCCAGAAGGGATCGGACTGCGGCCCTGGCCCATAACGCTGCCGGATCGACCCCTGCCTCTCAATATTCGCCCTAGTACAAGTGGCCCAAGCATTCCGAGTAGTCCATTGATAAATGAACCTGAGTTGATGCCCGCATTTTCAAATTTATTCTTTAGTCCAAGTGATTCAAGGAACCCTGGCTTCCGGACTTCCTCAGCAGCAGTGGGATGTTGTGTAGCTTTATCCACAAATTGATCGAGAAGTGAGAACTGATTTTCATCTACATGAAGGTAGGTAGCAATTTGCTTAATGCTCCTTTTCTCATCTTCAGTATACCGGTTATCGACTTTGGCAAATGTTATGATGTCGGCTATAAGAGAGAACTTCAATTTACTGTTTTGCAATACATCCAAGAATTGTTTCAACTCGGCTCCTGATATGCCCGTGGCGGCATTTATAATCTCTTGCTGTTGATCCTCGGAAAGCTCGGCAGCCTGGGCCAGTGCTGTAATATGATCTACTTCTTCTTGCGAAGCTGCGCGATCGGCAGTTGCAAGGGATGCTATTGCTCCTAGGTAGGCGGACTTTTCCTGGGCGCTATAGCCTTCTAAGATAGTTTCTGACTCATTCATAATTGTGGCGTTAGTTTCTTAGGCCCTTACTAAAATGGTGCCAGATCGGTACGCCACATTTCAACTGAATTAATGTTGGTGAAAGAAGGAATGCATCTTGCTAGGGAGCGTTTATTTATTAAGACGTTTGAGTTATCCGGATAAGGGAACTTAAGATAGAACAGGCAGTTCTTACACATTTATAAAAAGTTTGAGAACCGTTGTTCATAATCAACGCATTCTCCTTACTTTGGTCTTATTGCTCTGATGCATTCCTTCTGGTTTAATGGATAGGGCAGGGGTTGCTTTTATAGTGCGGTAACAAACGGATTAAATTTTAGCATGCTCTCCAAACCTGTCAAATCGATCATTGTACTGCTCTTGGTAACTACTCTTAGTTGCTCGAGATCCCAGGACGATATGATTGCCGACGAAACGAATTCATCCGAGTGGCTTGCGTATGGCCGCACCCATTCCGAGCAGCGATTCAGTCCATTGAGAGATATTGACACAGCTACTGTAAAACAACTTAAAGCCGATTGGTACATTGATTTGCCTAATGACGTAGCGTTGGTTTCTACTCCTCTGGTAGTTAATGGCATTTTGTATTTCACCGGAACCATGAACCGGGTGAGGGCCGTCGATGCGACCAATGGCAAAATGGTCTGGGAATTTGACCCTGAAGTAGCAAAGCATATTACAGACCGGAAACCAGGATGGACCCAGAGCAGAGGACTTTCCTATTATAATGGAAAAATTTTCCTTGCAACCTGGGAAGGCCGCCTTATTGCGTTAGATGCAAAGACGGGCAAACAAATTTGGTCCACCCTTACCGTTGAGGCTGGCAAAAAAATGAACATAACCGGAGCACCTAAGGCTTTTGCGGGCAAAGTGCTCATTGGCAATGGCGGATCCGAGGCAACTGCCAACCGCGGATATGTGACTGCATATGATACAGAGACCGGCAAATTACAATGGCGCTTTTACATCGTACCGGGTAACCCGGCCGACGGTTTTGAAAATGATGCCATGAGAATGGCCGCGGAAACATGGACGGGAGAATGGTGGAAGTACGGTGGGGGCGGAAATGCCTGGCACGGCTTTACCTATGATCATGAACTCCACACATTATATATAGGTACTGGCAATGGCGGACCATGGAATCCCAAAGTTCGTAGTGAGCAGGGAGGTGACAATCTTTTCCTTTCATCCATCGTAGCGCTAAATCCGGATGATGGTTCATACAAATGGCATTACCAAACCACTCCAGGTGATGCTTGGGATTACAACTCGAACATGGACATTGTGTTGACTACGTTAAACATTAAAGGAAAGGCCACTAAGGTGCTGATGCACGCGCCAAAGAATGGATTCTTTTATGTGATCAACCGCGAAACCGGTAAGTTCATCTCCGCTAAACCGTTTGCCGAGACAACATGGGCAACCGAAATAGATTCGCTCACCGGTATACCGAAGATCGCCGCCAATGCGCGTTATGATTCAGGGAGTGCGTACATCACGCCCAGTCCTCACGGTGCTCACAGCTGGCACGCGATGTCGTTCAATCCGTTAACAGGGCTTGCATATATTCCGACCATTCACGATGCTGTTGTTTACACCAACAAGAATATTGACTTCAATTCGTGGAAAGAAAATCCGAACAAAGGAGGCATTGCTGTTAATTTGCGCGATCCTGATAGCTTACCGCGACCCTATACCGGATCATTACAGGCGTGGAACCCGATAACGCAAAAGCAGGCTTGGCTTGTGCCGCTCAACGAACTTTGGAATGCCGGGACGCTGACCACCGCTGGCAGTTTGGTATTTCAAGGCACTGCTGACGGCAAGTTCCACGCATACAACGCTTATACCGGAAAACTGCTTTGGACGTTCGATGCAGGATTAGGTATATCAGCACCGCCCATCACGTATAAGATTAAAGGTAAGCAATACCTGGCTTTGTTGGTAGGATGGGGCGGCGCATTTGCCGGTGTGGGTAACAAAAGTTTAGGATGGGACTACAACCGCCACATGCGAAGGCTATTGGTCTTTTCATTGGATGGAGCCGCAATCGTACCGTCACAACGCCCTCCCTATTTCCCAAAACCCTATCTGGATAAAGAATTTAAGATAGATCAGGCATTAGCTGATAAAGGGCAAAAGCTTTACGGTAACTGTACTGCCTGCCACGGGCCAAGAATGGTGGCGATGGGTATGGCCCCCGATCTACGCGCATCTCCCATCCCTCTCAACCTTGAAGCGTTTCGCCAGGTAGTGCGTTATGGGAGTAAGGCGGATATGGGAATGCCTGCCTACAACAATGAATTAAATGATGATGACCTGCTCGCACTCATGCATTTTATTCGTCGGCGGGCACACGATGACGCAGGTACAAGTAATGGAGAAAGATTGGGCCAATGACCCACAAGCTAATCGCTAAGCAGGTCAGTATAGGTGATTTTCATTGTCCAGCAGAACTTGCCACTAACGTTTGTGCATAAGCGGTGGCGGGAATAGGAGGCTTGGTAATGATGAAGGAATGCCACTTAAAAAATTAAGTGCCTAAATCCAGCCACTTAAAACTTTAAACTTGTGATCCTGTCCAGGATCATTTTGAAGTATTCAAGAAATGGCATACCAGACATTGTTTGTTAATCTCTTTTTAATTGTTCAAATCGGCAATTGCCGGTCTATCTATAGTAGTGAAGATGAACGAGGATGGGCGACACAGGGCAAGACAGCGTTGATTCTCGATAATCTTATTGCAGAAAAAAGGCACAACCGCTATTCAGGACTCTGCCCACTGCCCAATCTCAACACTCAATAATCAACGCTCAAGTGTATTCTGCGCCTTATGGCCCCTATCACCACATTACCCAGTCATACAACGGATAGGCTACCATTCATTTTCACCGACGAAGTCTTCAAATTTACACTCCCCCATTTTCAGGGGATCGCATATTAAGTTATTATTATTTCCGTCGAAAAACGACGACAGAAATTCGATGACAGACTTAGATTATCTGAATTTTTTTCCTACGTTCGCTCTCCCGGTTTCAAATCGAGATAACTGAAAACCGTGATTCGAAAATTGATACTTTGTTCTGCGGTGTTCTCTGGCTAATTTTAGTGATACATACATCGATGTTCACGGCCAGTTACAGGTGAGATATGTGATTTCATTTTGTCTGTTTGTGTACTGTGAATCATGCAAATCGCGTCAATCATTGTAGATGACGAGCCGACCATTAAATCCTATTTAAGGAAATGTCTTGATTCGAAATTTCCCGAGATACATGTCTGCGGTGAAGCCTCCAGCTATAAGGAAGCTTGTGAGCTAATCCGAAGGATCAATCCAGCTCTGGTATTTTCTGACGTTAGCATTTTCGATAAGCGCGTGCAAGGAGCAACATCCGACAACATCAATGACTTTGAGATCATCTATACCTCAAATAAAACAGCGGACGCAATAAGCGCAATACAGCAGGATGCGTGCGGATTTATTCTTAAGCCGTTGAATGTAAATGAGATAGTTGCGTCCGTAGGCAGTGCTATCCGAAAGTTTTCTCAACGCACATTTTACAGAACAGCCATTGCATCCACCCAAGAAACGCCAGTATTGCCGCACACAAAACTTTTTGGCATTCCGACGCTCGAAGGAATAGATTTTTTATACTTGCATGAGATTGTGCGCTGTGAAGGGCTTCAAAAATGCACTCGGGTGGTTAGCACGCGGAAAGTCAACATGATCAGCTCATATAACATTGGAGAATTTCGCAAGCTCCTGGAGCCGTATGGATTCTTTGGATGCCATAAATCACATCTGATCAATCTGATGCATGTGAAGAAATTCACGCGAGAAGGGTTCATCTACCTGATTGACAACATTGCGATCCCTCTGGCCAGACGCAAACGTCTGGAGTTCCTCGACCAGATCAAACATCTTTAGTTCTAACCTGCGCCGTTAGTTCGCCAATTCATGCCGATAGTTTAATCCTCCCTCGCACAGGTCGGATGATGATTGCCTTCCTTATTCTTCACCGCTAACATTACCTATCAATCCGCGCAGCATGGACAGTGCCATCGACAAGATTAGTTTAAGCGCCGAGGGTAGAGGTGATTATTCACTTGATTATTCCGACCTCTATTCCGACGTAATCGTCCGCTTTTCAAATGGTGATTCATACGTAGCGACCTTTTTTTCAGTACGGAACCTTGAAGGCATGGTTGTCGAAAGTCGTTCAGCCATTGCAAGGCAAGAGGAACCATTTTACAAAATATTGAATGCTGTCCTGGTGGATAACCTGCAAAAGTCAAAACTGTTGCCGGTAATTGAACACATGATCGTCGAAGGTGACTTTCAGGTAGTGTTCCGAAAAATTTGACAAACAATGATTCCGAGTTTCAAAAATTAAATACTAAAAACTTATGGCCGTACAAACATCTTATCCGGGCGTTTACGTGGCTGAGGTGCCGAGTGGAGTCCGCACCATCGCAGGAGTGAGCACATCAGTTACTGCTTTCCTGGGAACTGCAATACGAGGTCCGATCAACAGGGCGATTACAATCACGAGCTTCGCTGAGTTCCAACGACGGTTCGGCGGCTTGTCTTCTGGATCTGAAATGAGTTTTGCCGTAAAGCAATTTTTCCTTAATGGCGGAACCAAGGCAATCATCGTTAGACTGGCGCGTGATCCGG
The DNA here is from genome assembly GCA_035316905.1 of Chryseolinea sp. Classification (GTDB taxonomy): domain Bacteria; phylum Bacteroidota; class Bacteroidia; order Cytophagales; family Cyclobacteriaceae; genus Chryseolinea. The sequence continues at coordinate 12,480 of DATHIE010000468.1, forward strand.
TCGCGGCGACACGAACTTTTGATAACGATGATGCAGCACCTATTCCTGTTCTTACTGTTACCGCACGCGATCAGGGCCGCGAAGGAAACAATATCAGGATCATCATCGACTATGATACTAGCAATCCTGCAAGATTCTTCAACCTGACCGTCGACTATACATCAGCTGACAATCCAGACGATAGCGCCACAGAAACGTATCAGAACCTCTCGATGAATAGTACTCATCCTCGATTTATTGAAGGTGTTATTAATGAGGTTTCTGAATTAATTCGCACGGATAGTCTATTGACGGCCGCTAATTTTGCGGCTTTTAGCGGCGTGTCGAGCAGTGGTGTGCTGGGTGATGTTGCAACGTTAGTGGATGCTACTCACTCGGACTTCCGCATTTTAGTGAATGGTACGGATCTTTATAATGTTCATATAAATCCTGGCGCCGACATAACCGGTGCCGGTCAGCCGGCACATATTCTATCGTTGTGTAACGCAATCCAGGGAAAACTTCCGGCTGGGGTTATAACCTGCGCACCCAATGGTGATACGATCGTGATCACTTCCGGAACTGCGGGCGAAAGTTCAAGCATTGAAGTGTTACCAGGTATGATCAATGATGCGGCTGCACGCCTGCAGTTGGGCGTTGCCAATGGTGGTACAGAAACAGATGGCGGTTCTACGTTAAGACCGGCCATTCAACCAATTCATTCGTCAATAACAGGTGGAATTGTTACTGCAGCCGATCTTGCCGGTCCACCGGTAGTTCCGGGACCATCCCTCAACAGCTTCCGTCTAAGTCTTGACAACGCCATTCCGGTTCAGGTGACTATTGGTACTGTCGCACTTGCAGGGCCAACGCATGATGACAACATGAATGAAATCGCAAGTCGTATACAGACTTTTGTGAGAGCATTGAGGCCTGGTTCAGCTGCATTCAGGGATTTCATTTGTATTGCTGAACCTGTCGCGCCTGACTCGCAGCTCATACTAACGTCCGGAACATTTGGAAGTGTATCATCGGTTATTGTTACGCCGGAGCCTGGAGATACTTTTGCTGATGTGCTCAATCTATTGGTTGATGGTTCGGCAACGACCGCAACGTTAACACAGGCAACAGACATTTTCCTCCAAGGTGGCAATGAGCTCGACATAACGGATACTACACGCTATACAATCTTTACAGGTAATCAGGCGTTGCGCACTGGAATCTTTGCACTCGATTCAGTAGATATTTTCAACATCCTTTGCCTGCCAGGTATCGAGGATACAGGTATCCTCATGGAAAGCGATGCATATTGTCAATCCCGGCGGGCATTTATGATCGTTGATGCTCCAATTAGCCAGGTTCAGCCAAGCCAGATAAGTGCGACGGTCATGGGCACTGCATTGCCGCACAGCAAGAATGCAGCAGTGTATTACCCCTGGATACAAATAGCCAATCCATTAAATGGGGGCGCTCTTCGAACATCGGCACCCTCAGGATCAATTGCCGGTCTTTATGCAAGGATCGATGGGTCAAGAGGTGTATGGAAAGCACCGGCCGGCACGGAAGCAGTGCTAAATGGCGTTCGGCGTCTAACCTATACGTTGACTGATACCGAAAATGGTTTGCTGAATCCACTTGGCGTCAACTGCCTTCGGACGTTTCCATTAGTCAATACGGTCTCATGGGGCAGCAGGACGCTTGATGGAGCCGATGCAAACGCATCCGAATGGAAATACATTCCCGTGAGGCGAACCGCGTTGTTCATAGAAGAGAGCCTGTACCGTGGTTTGAAGTGGGTTGTATTTGAACCTAATGACGAACCATTGTGGGCACAGATCCGCCTTAACGTCGGCGCGTTTATGCACGACCTCTTCCGCCAGGGAGCATTTCAGGGTCAGAAGAAAAACGATGCCTACTTCGTCAAGTGCGACAACGAAACAACAACACAAAATGATATTAATCTTGGTCGGGTGAACATTTGGGTTGGTTTCGCACCGCTGAAACCAGCTGAATTTGTGATCCTCTATCTACAACAAATGGCAGGTCAAATCCAGGTTTAAAAATTTATATCTATGGCAAATACACAATTTGTAGTAAATGCATATCGCTACGATCCTTACAAGAACTTCAAGTTTCGCGTTCGCTGGGATGGTAAAGTTGTTGCTGGTCTCAGTAAGATCAGCCTGCTAAAACAATCGACAGAACCGGTGACACACCGTGAAGGGGGCGATCCAAGTAGTGCGAGACTTACTCCAAGCGTCTGGAAATTCGAACCAATCACACTTGAGCGTGGCATCACGCACGATCTTGAGTTCGAAAAGTGGGCAAAGCTTGTATGGAATGTCGAGGGTGACGCTGTCATCTCGCTTAAAAATTTTCGCAAGGATATAATTATTGAATTGCTGAACGAGCAGGGTAATCTGGCCAAGGCATATAAGATCTATCGTTGCTGGGTGTCAGAATACCAGGCATTACCTGAACTCGATGCGAATGCACACGTGGTGGCAATTGAAAAACTCGTGTTACAAAATGAGGGATGGGAGAGAGATGATGAAGTGGTAGAGCCATCACAAACATGATGTTAAAGCGATAACAGACGCTTCATGCCTGCGAATACCTATCAACTGATCAATACTCCCGGAAGGCCTACGGTAGCTCTGCGTGAACTCAATGGATTCGACGAGCTCATGACTGAAGGTAATGGCACACGTGCGGTCCTTAACCTGCTCCGGAATGTTGTCGTGTCTTATTCTTCCGAATCTATACCGGCACCTGAAAAGATTGTGATCTCTGATAGAGATTATCTATTGTCAGGGATATACAGGAACGCCTACGGCTCCAGGATTCAAAGCGTCTTGAAATGTCATACATGCACGACTCCGTTCGATATGGATTTTTCATTGGATGACCTCGTATCATCCGTCAGAGGATCCATCAGCGAACATCCGTGTGATGAGGAAGGTTTTTATCTGAATGATGATTGCCGCTTCAGATTGCCGGATGGAGAGGACGAACTCGCTGTAGCAGGTTTGCCTCTCGGAGATGCTGAGAAAAGTATACTCGACCGGTGTATTTACACCAGGGGATCCGTTATGGAGCAAGCTGATGTGCAACTGCTGATGAAGGCTGTTGCGCCGTTGCTGTTCAACGAAATGCAGGTTGTTTGCCCGGAATGCGGAGAACAACAAACAGTCGTGTTCGATATTCAGACTTTTCTATTGACAAGGATGAAGAACGAAAGAAAACGTGTTGCCGCCGAGGTGCACAGCATTGCTGCTGCATATCATTGGTCACACCGGGAGATTCTCGAAATACCGAGAAGGCTCCGGAAGACTTATGCAGGAATGATTGGATTGGAATAAACAGCTAAAGAGATCGTTCGATGAGTGAATATCTCCATCAGGTTGCGCTAAGGATACAGGATGAACAACTGGCCCGCGATTCAATGTTGCTTCCGGGAACGGATATAGTTTTTCCTATGCAAGGTCAAGACGAAGATCAGGCGTCCACACTGGAATATCCTCCCGATACGAGCGCTGACTCCAAAGGCGGAGCAGAGCATTTGACGATCACGAGAGTTGTAGAATCTGTTGAAAACTCCAGGTCACCACTGCCTTCCATTGCACCTACTTACATTCAGTCGCGCCTGATCTATAATCAAAACACTGAGAAGGATTCCGTGTTACAAAAACAATTCAAGACGGAAATGGCCTCACCAGAAAAGGAAGTGCCTGCTGCTAACGAAAGAAAAGAAATACTTCTTGAGAAATTGGAATCCAACACTCATCACACCTTCAATTCCGAGAAGAGCACCGAAAGGATTACAACCCTTCAATCGCGTAAGGAGATACTTAGAGAGAAAGAAATAATGCAACCGAAAGTTGTTCAAGGGAAGAGCATTCTTCCTCCGGAGCCACTACCTCCACAAAAGATACCTTCAGTAAACAAGCTGACTATAGGAAAAATCACAGTAGAGGTTGTTCGTCAAGTGCAGCCGCAAGTAAGAACAAAGGAAAAAATAATTACACGTGTCGTTTCATCTCAAGACAAGGACACAACTGGAACGAGCAAGCTAAGTTACGGACTAAGGCAACTTTAATCATGGCGGTACTGGATCTTTCGGATGTAACTCTTTCGCTTGTAACGCTGATTCGCGTTGCCATCGATGCTCATCCTGCTCTTGCCGGTCAGCCTGTATTGCCTGAGCCACCGGGACGTCTTACCGGTGAAGGCATAGGTTTTTATTTGTATCACACAGAAGAGGACAAAACGCTCAGTAGCCTTCCGCCTGGTGGTCGCGATAATCCGCCAGTTCGATTTCTTCCAATGGGCCTCAAGTTATATTACCAGCTGTGCGCTCATAGTATACTTGAAAACACCGGTGCATACCAGGAACAACGGATGATGGGAATTGCGATGAAAACATTGCATGATTATCCTTTTCTGGACGACTCGTCCTCGATCAATGGAACGCAAATATTTCAGGGATCAATGCGAGGCCGGAATAATCGTGTCTATGTCACGTTTCAAAACATCAATCCAAAAGAGTCGGTAGCCACGTGGACAGCTGGCGATGTTGCGCTAAGACTGTCCGCCTACTATGAAGTCAGTGTTGTTTTTCTCGAGCCAGAAGAAATACGTTCGTACTCAGGTCGTGTGCTTCAATACGGCACCTACATTTTCACGGAACGTGCACCGCGCATCACCAACACGCGGAATATTATTCAATACAACATGCCTCCGGACAATTCGCCAGCAAGGGTCAGTGTTCAGCCCGCACAGGTTCCGGTAGGCAGTACGATGGATTTCTTTGGTTCAGGTTTTAATGGTGACAGTCTTGACCTTCGCTTGTACTCACCGCGTTGGCCTGAACCCGGGCTGGCATCAGGATGGAATCTCGTTCGAACGGCAGAAGACATGCTTACTGCAACGGTCACTCAAAACGCTGTTAACGAACGTACAGGAACACCGTTCGATGTTTTGCCTG
>DATHIE010000469.1:0-4823 GCA_035316905.1 Chryseolinea sp.
CGAGTGACCTATAACAACTGGGTCTGCTATCGAATGATCTTGGATAAACTCAGATAGATCGGACACCATTGATTCGTAATCGAAAGTATCGCTATGCGGAGACTGACCGTGATTTCTCAGATCAACGGTATAAACTTTATACGAACCTGAGAACAATTTTGCCTGGGTTAACCAGTTGTCTGAAGAGCCGAACAAACCGTGGAGAATTATCATCGGTTTGCCCTGACCATATTCGCGAAAAAATAACTTCATTTGCCAAAAATAGAATTAAGTATTCAGAACTCAGAATTTAGAATGCGAACGGTATATTTGGAGGATTTAATGTTTTGTAATGGAATTTTCAGAAGGTAATTATACAATTCAAGGTCTAAACGTTCTTGATATAACTCAACAGTTCGGCACTCCCCTGTATGTTTACGACGCCGAAAAGATCGTGAGCCAGATTAAGAGTTTGAAAACTGCTTATTCAGGTTCGGAGGTGAGAGTGAAATATGCTGCGAAAGCATTGACGAACGTGTCAATCCTGAAACTTATTCGTAAGCAAGGCGTAGGCATTGAGGTGGTTTCACTTCAGGAAGCGCAGCTTGCAATGAAAGCAGGATTTACCTCGCGGGAAATACTGTTCACACCAAGCGGTGTTGACTTCAGTGAAATTGTCGAGGGCGTCAATCTCGGATTGGCGATCAACCTTGATAATCTTTCAGCTCTTCAGAAGTTCGGGGAAAAATATAGAAACAGCTACCCGTGCGGGATAAGGCTTAATCCACACATCCTTGCCGGTGGTAATTACAAGATCTCTACTGGCCATAGCAACTCAAAATTCGGAATTTCCATTTATCAGCTCCAACATATCCGCGAAGTGATAGATAAGTATGGAATGCTCATCCATGGACTACATATACACACCGGATCCGAGATTACAGAAACAGATATTTTCCTGAAAATGGCAGAGATCCTGTTCGGATTGGCGGCAGATTTTCGCGATCTGAAATTCATTGATTTGGGAAGCGGATTTAAGGTTAGCTACAAAGACGGGGACATGGTCACTAATGTGTATGATGTTGGACTTAAGCTCACAAAGAGCTTTAATGAATTCTGTATGCAGTACGGAAGGAAACTTGAATTGTGGATCGAACCTGGCAAGTATGTCGTAAGCGAATCGGGAACGTTGTTTGTGCAAGCAAATGTGGTGAAGTCTACGCCGACGGTAACTTTTGTAGGAGTGAACTCTGGATTAAATCATCTTATTCGTCCGATGATGTACGATTCGTATCATCATATAATTAACATTTCGAATCCAACAGGATCTCAAAAGGTCTACACTGTTGTGGGGTACATTTGTGAAACCGATACGTTTGGGACAGACAGAAAATTGCATGAAGTGAGGGAAGGTGATACCATTGCCTTCAAAAATGCCGGAGCATACGGGTTCTCGATGTCATCGAACTACAATTCACGCCTGCGTCCGGCGGAGGTTTTGGTGATCGATGGTGAAGCACGATTGATCCGAGAGCGTGAAACCATCGAGGATCTACTCCAAAGGCAGGTGATAATTGATATTTAATGTCAGGAAGTTTGTCAATTCAACTTTCTACACCAACTTTTTGATCCGGAGGTATGTTATTTTAGCGCTGAAATTTTACAGGATGCGATTACTCACCTTTACCCTACTTTTTCTATCTGTTTTTTCCTGTTTGAAATCACAGGTTATCCAACCCGCTAAGCTCGTCGCCGAAACTCCCACGGGAACATTTAAGGCCGGCGACGAAATAGAGCTTGTGTTTAAAGCAACGGTGGACAAAGGGTGGTATATCTACTCCGTTGGATTCGATCCTGATTGCGGACCCATTCCAATGGCGATCACGTTGGAGAAAGATCCTGGATTTGAGCTTGTCGGAGATCTCAAGGCCGTGCAGGATAAGTCCAAACACGACAAGATATTTGATTGTGATGTTCGCATATTCGAGGGTACGGGGGAGTTTCGTCAAAAGATCAAAGTTCTTGCCCCTAATGTGAACTTAAAAGGGTCTTACGAAGGACAAGTTTGCTCCGAGGTTGAGGGCAAATGTGTGTTGTTTGAAGGCGACCTGAATTTCGGTGCAATCAAAGTTGAAGGAACGGGTAAAATCGTACCAAAAAAAAACAACGATGAAGGCAAGCCACAGGCCACTGCGCAGCCGGAAAGAATAGATACTGTTACGAGCCGAAATGAAATTCCACTAGCCGCACCCGTTCAGTATGGTGAGAACAAGGGGCCTGTTCTAGACCCCTCGCTTACAAGCAGCGACCCGCGACAAAACTCATTCATTGGATTTTTCCTTTTATCGTTTGTTGCCGGTCTTGCCGCATTGCTCACACCTTGTGTTTTTCCGATGATCCCGATGACGGTAAGTTTTTTTACCGGTCAGGGTAGACCAAGGTCTCACGCGTTGGTGTATGGGTTCTCTATCATTGTAATATACACGCTGATCGGAGCCGCCCTTGCACCGCTAATGGGCCCTGAGACAGCAAATCACCTTTCAACGGAATGGCTACCTAACCTTATCTTCTTTATAGTGTTTGTCGTGTTCGGCCTTTCATTCCTGGGGTTGTTCGAAATAACACTGCCCGGAACGTTCATCAACAAAGTTGACCAACAGGCAGACAAAGGCGGACTGATCGGAATTTTTTTTATGGCGTTTACGCTGGTGCTAGTTTCGTTTTCCTGTACAGGTCCATTGGTAGGAAGTATCCTGGTTTCGTCTGCCGGCGGTCAGTTCGTAAAACCGATCCTGGGCATGTTTGCGTTTTCGCTGGCGTTCGCAATTCCATTCACGCTATTCGCCTTTTTTCCCCGTTGGCTTAGTTCATTGCCAAAATCTGGCGGTTGGCTTAATTCAGTGAAGGTTGTACTTGGGTTTATTGAACTAGCCCTCGCGTTTAAGTTTTTGAGCATTGCAGACCAGGCGTTCCATTGGGGCATATTGGATCGCGAAATCAACATTGCCATATGGATAGTGATAGTTACGTTGATCGGGTTGTACCTGATGAAAGCGTTCCGACTTCCTGGCGACAGTGGAAAGGATGTTGAGGAAAAACGCATTGGCATACCTAGCCTCGTGCTTGCTATGATGGCTTTTACGTTTGTCGTTTACCTGGTACCCGGCATGTGGGGCGCGCCATTGAAGGCCTTAGCTGGCTACTTACCTCCTTTGTATACACATGATTTTGATATTGTCTCGAAGTCCACAAGCGATAATCCAAATAAGATCTGTGACGAACCAAAATATACAGAGTTCCTGCATCTGCCACACGGATTGAAAGGATATTTCGATTACGACCAGGCTATTGCTTGCGCGCGTCAGCAGAACAAGCCACTATTTATTGACTTCACAGGACATGGATGTACAAATTGTCGTGAAATGGAGGCTGTGGTATGGTCAGATCCCGAGGTATTAAGAAGACTTCAGAATGATTTTGTAGTGGTAGCGCTCTATGTTGATGATAAAACCGAACTGCCAGAGTCGGAATGGTATACATCAAAGTACGACAACAAAGTGAAAAAGACGATCGGCAAACAGAATGCTGACCTTCAAATAACGAATCTGAACAACAATGCTCAGCCATTTTATGTGCTACTTGGGAAAGATGAGCGAGTACTAGTTCCTCCCTACGGGTATGATAAAAGTGTTGAAGGATTCGTAAAATTTCTGGACGGCGCCAGGAGCAAGTTTAAGGAGTTAAGCCTTCCCTAAGGGAGGTTAGGGGCTGGAGATCGACGGCAAAAGCTACATAGGCATGTTAAGTGAAGTTTTCCTGAAAGTGTCTTAAAGCCTCATTTTGAGGCTTTTGAAATATAAAACATTCGATTATATTTGAATCAAAGGCGTATTCTTACATGGCTTAGGCCTTATTTTTTAAACGTGTTATCTTTACAGCCTATTTTTTAACTGACCCCTCGGTCGAAATTTATTGAAGAAATGCAAAAACGCTGGATTGGATTCTCAGGAGTCATTCTTTTAACGATTAGTGTCGTTTTTATCAACCGATACTATCTCCCCTCTCTCGTACAAGCAGAAGTGGCCTTTGATTCGCTTCAGCAGTACACGGTAAATATTAAATCGCCGAACGTCCTTTATGGGATGGTGGTGGATAACCTCACCGTGATAGAGGACAAGATCAAGAGAAACGAAAGACTCGGCGATATACTCGAGGCATATAATGTGCCTGCTAACATCATTCATCAGGTCTCACAGTTGTCACGCAACGTTTTTGATGTGAGAAAAATCGCTCCGAACAAGAAGTACACGCTTATTTGTGGTCAGGACTCTCTAAAAACTGCGAAGGCTCTCGTTTATGAGCCCAACCAGATAGATTATATCGTTTTCAGGTTTGAGGATACCCTATGGGTTGATGTTTGCCAGCGTGATGTAGTCATATTAGAGAAAACAATGGCAGGCGAAATCCAATCAAACCTGTCAGAAACCATTGAGGATCTCGGCATCTCTCATGAACTCACGAACAAGTTTGTCGACATCTTTGGATGGCAGGTCGACTTCCAACGCCTTCAAAAAGGTGATAAGTTCAAGTTGATCTACGAAGAAGCCCAGGTTGAGGGCGTAAGCGTTGGCATCAAACAAATAAACGGGATATACTTTGAACATTCTGGAAGCCCTTATTATGCCTTTCCGTTCGATCAGGGAGAAGGTCTTGATTATTTTGATGACGAAGGAAAGAGTCTGCGTAAAGCTCTCTTGAAATATCCAATTGAATTCACGCGGATCAGCTCTCGCTATACAATGAACCGTTTTCATCCCGTACAAAAGAGATGGAAAGCGCATCTT
>DATHIE010000470.1:0-6507 GCA_035316905.1 Chryseolinea sp.
ACCGCCTGCTGAAATCAAAGGCAACATGTATAATGTTAATGATCCATCTGACAAAGTTCTTGGATATTTTCAGGCTGCAAACCAGACCTATGATCGTTTCTTTATCCTGCCATTCAATCTTCCGTTCTTTTTCTCAAGTGAGTGTCTGTTCACTACCTTTGACAGGCAATATCTACCAAGATGTCTCGATTGCATGGGTGTCGCCAACAGTAGTTGGGATATGCCTGAATGGTTTTGATCGTTAGCGCTCCGCGATGTCCGCTTTCCTGGTCTTAACTTTTTGAACAATGTAATTGCCGACAGCCTTCCCTTGAACCATGCCATTATTGCATGCAGGTTTGTAGTGTATGCCGCCGTACATCCGGCTTACAGCCGCTTCCTGGCTAGCCTCTTCAAATGACTTAAAATTTCTCACCGACAATCCGAATTCAATCTCCGTGCTATCCGTAAACGCAACATTCTCGCCGAACAAATTAGTAAGAGCAGTTGCTGCCGAAGTTGAGATCACGCTATGTCCGCTGGTATACTCAGGGAACGGGGGCGTCTGCAAGAGCGGTACCCAGTTCTCATCTATATATTGATTGATGTACGTTTCAGGTCTGATGAGTTTGCTTCTGTATTTTTCTTCCCAGCATGAAATGAAACCATCCACCAAAGAAATTGCTACACGCACATAGGCTTCAGCCGATTGCGCCGCATCAGCTTTCCTCATGGCGCAGATGACATGGGTTATGTTCATCCAATGTCCACCCGGTGAAATCTTTTTCGTGGCAAACATCACGTGACCCTTGACATTCATTACAAACGGGTTGCAATCCCAGAATGAGGCGATTTGTCTTTGCTCTTCAGTAAGATTCACTCCTACGTCACGCACCTCCAAGGCTTCCTTATAGAATTGACTAGTCTTATCCGTAGAAAAATCTGTCGGTTTCAGCGGCTTGAACTGGCCCGCCGAATCGATAGCAAACGGTCTGATCCTCTTCCAATGTGGTTCAACGGCGTCCATATACGCAGGAGGAGTTGGCTTCCATGTAGAAGGGTCGTCAAGGATAGAATACTTGGGGAAAGAACGGCTTTGCTTGTAATTATCTTTTGAAGACCATGCCATGACGTGGTCCGCTATTCTTGTTCCGAATGCAACCGACCTTTCAAATACCTCATCGGGCATTCCAGAATCCTTGAACTCTTGCATAATCGTATTGTAAAAATTATCGAGTTTGTCTTCTGAAAAAACAAGGGACCGCCCGACTTTCAACATCGCCTGAACCGATGCCAGTGGATAACAATACTCCTGTCCTGCTTCTGGCTGAGGAAATGCCTCCAACCCGTTTAACTGACCCGCAAGAGAAACGTATTTTGTATCTGCATGCAAGCCCGCCTCGTATCCGGCAACGCTCATGTAGGCGTAAATCCGTGACGCAACAGGCGGAGAAAAAATGTCATGCACAATAATGTCGGTTATTTGCTTGACTGAGCGGTGCAGATATTCAGGGTTCTGAGCTTTCGTTTTCCACTCACCATTATCCTCATTTGAACACGACGTCAACGCCAGCATCAGCAAAAAAACTTTCGGTAATAGACTCTTCATGGGTACTCGACTTGTTTACAATGTTCGTTCAAAATTATTGTTTCCCCATAGAATAAAAAATCAGGGGAAAAACTGATTTATTTCACCTCAAAGCTTTTTTTGCCAATTCCAACACCCTTGATCTCCAGGCGTTTCCAGCGGGACGGAAGTTTTGCCTTGTTTTGTATTATTCCTGCGTCCGTTATTTGAATGCCTGCGAAGCCAAAAACAACGGCCTGTAACATGCCTCCAGCTCCAGTTGCAAAATATGGATTCGTCCCACCGGCTGTTTCAGAGATCACTCCAAAAGGAGGAACTTCGTTAGGTTTGAAACTTTTGACAAAGAAATCGTACGCAACGTCTGGATTACCAAGTCTGGAATGAAGCGTCGACAACACCGAATGACCCATCGCGGGACCTTGAGGAGACATTCGCTGCTGGTAATATTTAAGATCTTTCTCGATCTGCGCGCGGTCAGAAATGATGTCGAGGGGATAAGCTAGAAGATTTACATCCGCTTGTTTGATAGCAACGCCGTCATAGGTCGCATTTTCACGAGTAACTCCATCTGGAAATTTTAGTATCGGAATATTGCGGGAAACATTGTCCCAGTCGGGGTTTGGTTCAATTCCCAATTCTTTCGCCGCCTGCGTGGCATATCTCAGGGTTGTGATAGCCATTCCATTGGTAAACGCATTGTTATCAATATTCTCTTGCCATTCATTCGCTCCGATCACATTATTGATTTCAAAACGGCCGGGCCCTTTGCGTTCGACCCTGCTTGCCCAGAAGTCAGCAACCTCCTTTAATATCGGATACCCACGATCGCGAAGCCATAGTTTGTCTTTCGTAACCTGGTAATACTTCCAGGCTGCCCATCCGACGCAACCGGATATGTGATGCTGGAATGGTCCTGTTAAAGCCCACACCGGCGTATCTTCTGAACCTTCGTCTGACGATTCCCATGGGAACATCGCTCCTTTATATCCGTGCGAAAAAGCATTTTGCCTCGCAGCAGGAAGTCTTTGATAGCGATACTCCAACAGCGACTTGGCAATCTCCGGCTGAAGCGCTAACAACGGTGGATACATCCATAGCTCGGTATCCCAAAAAACGTGGCCATTGTATCCCAGCCCGGAGAGACCCATTGGGGAGAGGCTGTAAGCCGTGCCTTCGCGCGCAAAGGAATACAAGTGATACAATGCAAATCTCACCGCCCTTTGTGCATCAACGTCACCTTCAATCACGATGTCGCTCTTCCAGAGCTTCTCCCAATCCGCCCGATGTCTCTGCAGTAACCTCTCAGTGCCTTCAAGCTTTGCAAAGATCGTCAGCCTCTCTGCTTCATTGAGTGGGTCATCGTAATGTTCTGTGGATGTAGCCGATGCAACGACAGAAAATTTATAGGTCTCACCAGCCTTCAGGGATTTTGTGAACTTCAGAAGGTGCATGTTATAATCCCAATCTTCATGAACGAGGGCTGGTTCTTTACCGTGTCCTTCGCTGAAGATAAAACTGTTGCTCACTGCCACCGTGTGCTTTCCCGATGGGCTCTTACCTATTGAAGTCAAAAGCGGGATCATCACATGGGGACGGTCGATCTGTGCATAAAGATTCCTGACATCCACCAAATGATTTGGAGCTTCTATTACACTCGCCGGCGTGATCACTACATCTTTCCTGGCAGTTATCTCAACCATAACCAAGGCGGTGTAAGGCAGATGACGAAGGGCCATCATAGTATGAGTAACTGTTGCTTTGTCTCCCACATTAAATGAAGTTGAGATTGATGCTTTTTTCATATCCAGCACCTGTTTATAGTTCGATATATCCTTCTGACTGATGCGCTGACCATCGACATCCAGGTTCATGTTGACATGATTGAAAGTTTTTAGGATGTTGGATACTCTGCCTCGTTGGTAATAGTCAAACACTCCATTCAACACGACATCCTTTACCTTCATAGGCTCGGCAGATGAGACAATTCCGACCATGCCGTTCGCAACGGTCACGCCGTAATAATTATTGGGGTCGATTGCGTTTGCTTCAATTGTCCAGTCGGAAGACTGCGCCACGATGGACTGAGCAAGCACACAACAAATTAGAACCAGGATCAGCTTTTTCATTCGGTTACTATTTAGTCCGTTTAAATACTTTTATTGAGCTATTGTTTCTAGAAACAATAAATAACTTCTTTCCTGAAGAGGTTAGCACTGCTTTAATATCCCGTCCTTCGCCTTTCACTACCAGCCCCGATGTTTGTGGTTCGCTCGCTTCAAAATTTCCATTGCCGTCTCCCAACAACACTGAACCATATCCGGCATCATATCGACCAAGATCCGGTTGTACTGCATCTAGGTTGCCAACTAACAGCAGGTCTTTGTTGCCATCGAGGTCAACATCATCCACACAAATAGCAAATACCGGATACAACTGTGCATCTACCGGTAGATCACTGAGAGTGAACTTCGAACCATTGTTATTCTCAAGATATACTGAAGAAAAAGTATATGCATCCTTCCGGATGAATTTACTCATAGTCTCCGGCGCGATGATGTCATCAAGAGAAACGTTCCTGTAGTTTTCAAACTTCAAAAACTTCTTTTTTAGTGACGGCACCTGCTTTATAAGCTGGTCACGCGAAATAAAAGGATGAGACACCCCATTATTATAGTAAGTAAGGATTTGATCAAGGCTGTTGTTATTGTCGATGTCACCGACATAAATACTTACTGGCTCAGTTGCTTTTGCGCGGAGCCGTGAATTATGGCCAAAATTACCCGCAACCAGGTCAATATCCCCGTCCTTGTCAAAGTCGTCGGCAACGATCGTGTTCCACCAGCCATTACTACCCTCGACTCCAAAGTCCTTTGTCTTGTTATCAAACATACCTGATTCGTTTTGAACTAAAACTGTAATCGGCATCCATTCTCCGGCTAATACAAGATCTGTTCTTTTGTCCTTATTCACGTCAACCCAAACGGCGTCAGTAACCATACCTATCATTGCCGCTTGTGTTCCGACTGCGTGTCCAAGCTTTGAAGAAGCATCTGTAAATTGTCCCTTGCCGTCATTTAAAAGCAGATAACTTGAGGGATCCATTCCATATTGTCCCGGGACGACGCGACCGCCAATAAAGAGATCAATATCTCCATCGTTGTCTAGATCCCCAGGTTTAACACAGGATGCGTTCACAAAAATACGGGGTATCATATCTTTTCTTCTGACAAGCTGACCTTTTCCATTGTTTATATAGAGACGCGGCAAAAGTTGGTCCTTCTCACCGTCGAACTGTTGGCCCCCGCCGACGACCACAAGGTCAGTCAAACCATTTCCGTCTGCATCGAAAAAAGCAACCCCTGTATCTTCTGCTGCCGAATCGGCTTCGATAGTTGGTTGGTGTGATTGCAAAAATTCCCCCCTCCTATTCTGAAGCAACAACTCTGCAGGTTGGCCCGATGCCCCACCTACAAAGAGGTCCTCGAGTCCATCACCATTAACATCCCCCACTGCCATCTTTGGCCCTTGAGTAGACAACATGTGAGGGATTAACCGCTCGGAACTGAAGGCGATGAAATTGTTTTCGTGATGTGAAGAGGGAACGTCTCGCTCTTCGGAAAACAAAGTAACTTTAATCGGATCACGTTTGACATCGGAGTTCGCACTACTTTGTTGCAAGACAAGCGTTTGATCCACTCCCAACGACCTCAACGTTTGCACCTTTTGATCCGGCCAGCGAATAATTAACGAATCAACCTTCGTTGACTGCCCTAGTCCGACATGAATGGTTTGATCAACAGACGACATCCATCCACGAGTAGCATATTGTTCATAATAAAACTTTTCCTTTCCAGTATGCACGGTGATTGCAGCACCTACACCAAATTTGTTTGGCGCATTCCCTTCAAGTTTGATCTTGAGATAATGTCCGGATCCAGCAGGAAGGTCATTTCGAAAGACGCTTGCCTTCTCATTAATATTGTTTACGACAAGGTCAAGGTCTCCGTCGTTGTCGAGGTCACCATATGCCGCGCCGTTGGACAGACTGGGAAGATTTGTGGTCCACGATGATGAAACATTCTCAAAAGTAAGATCACCTCTATTCCGGAAAAAAACATTGGGAACTTTTCCAGACGGCATTTGCGCGATTAATTGATTGTCTGTGTAGAAGCGTTGCGCGGAGTCAGTAGAGATATAGTTTATGTAATCGAGGTCGTTTGGTCTACCCACGATTCCGTTGGCAACAAAAAGGTCCTTATTACCATCGTTATCAAAGTCAGCTAAAAGTGCAGCCCAACTCCAGTCTGTAGCTTCGATACCTAAGTATGGTGCTATGTCGCTAAATACGACCTCCTTTTTTGAATCTAACCCACGGTTGAGTTGCAGTGCGTTCCTTAAGAATTGGTAATGGTACCCATAGCGAAGTTTAAAAGCAAAGATCTCATAGGGATCGTCACCTGCGGTTGTTTTGATCACCTCTTCATCCTTGGGAAGCATGTCAAGGGTAACGATATCCGGCAAGCCGTCATTATTGATATCTCCGATATCATTGCCCATGGAAAACCGGCTTGAATGTCCCATTGAACTCTCAAGTTGTTGGCGGAACGTACCATCCATCTGATTGATGTACAGGTAGTCATTTTCATTAAAGTCGTTGGAAACATAAATGTCGCTGTAGCCATCCAGATTAAAATCCGAAACACCGACGGCGAGGGCATAGCCGATCTGGCTGTTCAATATTCCAGCCTTTGATGTGACTTCTGTAAAAAAAAACTTGCCCTCGGGTATCAGATCGTTTCGATACAATTTATCGCCTGATAACGGATCGCTTTGAAATCGCAAGAATGAAGGGCCATAGGAACGTGTGGTATGCACAGCGTGGTTGGCGAGGTACATGTCAAGGTCGCCATCGTTATCGTAATCAAAAAATGAAGCTTGTG
>DATHIE010000471.1:0-12749 GCA_035316905.1 Chryseolinea sp.
CGATACCTGGCGCTGCGTAAAAGTTGGCATTTGCGGGCAGTCGTGCCGTTATAGTGGTTGAGCCCACCTTCAAAGGCTTGATCAATCCGTTTTCGACAACTGCGACAGTCGGATTACTGCTTGAGAATTTAACGGGTATTCCGGAAGTGCTGACAGCCGTTGGAACAAATGGCGGATCGGATGTTTTCTTTTGTGGTATGGCGTCACATGTAAATGACTGCGGCGTCTTCAGGAAAAACAGTGAATTCGGAATATCTCCATCGTTACCCTGAAATTCTTTCAGTTTTATGAATGACGAGCCGTCGCCTTTGACTTTGTAGACAACTCCTTTATCATAGGTGCCTCCGTACTGGGCCGCTACAAAAAACCAACCATCAGCGCTCTGTATCATATCCATTGGACCTACGCCGTCAGATTCCTTTGGATTAAAAATCTTCGCGTAACCTGTTCCATCTTTTTCAACGCTAAATATCGAACCATAATTTCCTGAACCATGATCTCGGGTGATAACACCAAGCGCTCCTCCGTTCAACTCTATTATTTTCATTGGAACCTCACCGGCTTCCTCCGGGAATGTGAATATCTTCGTGATCGAACCTGCGGGGGTGAATCGATATAAATTACTATTGTAAGCTGAGCAGATATAAAAATTTCCGTCACTTCCTTCTATGAACTGTCCGGGGTTTATCTCTTCGCCTGATGGAATGTCCACCAGTTTCGAGAATTGCGTTCCGTCATTTTTTATTTTGTAGGTCAAGCCGCTATTACCTGTGCCATACGCGGTTCCATATACTGTTCCGTTGGACGCCTCTAATAACCAAAGTGGCGCCGTGCCTTTTTGAACGGGATCATCAAATACGATCAAAGTTTGCAACCCTGTACCATCTGTCTTTATTCTGAATACGACGTTTGATCCGAACTCTGTACCGGTGCACCACAAGTGTCCCGTGCTCATGTAGAACATACGAGTCACAGTAAGCCCCGCAGGCAAATCCAAGATGCGTTCGTAGAGGGAGTTGGAAGCCTTGATGCGGAAAATGGTTCCGTTGCCATTTACCCCACCATGGACCGCGATACCGTAATAATATTGGCCGGTTGCGTCGGTTATAAGGTTTCGGGGAATGGATTCTGACTGCGGAAAGTCGCCAATGATTGTGAATACGTCAGCAGAAGTGATTTTGAAGATAGCACCCCCGTTAGCGGACCCGCCTGTAGACGTCATCCCAACAAAAGTTCCTGGTGTCGATTCAACCAACGGGCCAAAGACCGGACTTGATGCGTTTGAATTAAAATCGGCCATTTTGTGAAAGCCACTTCCGTTCTTATTAACCTTGAACGCAACACCGACTCCATTTACACCGCCACTGTTGGTCATACCATATAAGGCGCCGTCAGATCCTTCAGCAAGTTTTCCAGCAGGGTAAGATCCTTTAGTAGTACCATCAAAGTCAACCAGCTTGGTATAACCAGTGCCGTTTGTATTTATGTAAAACAGTGTACCCAGATCGTTGGTACCACCTCGTTGCGTCATTCCGTAGATTTTTCCATCTGATCCAATAAGCATTGTAGAAGAGGGTGACGCGCCTTTCAATACTCCGTCAAAATCGAGGATCTTCGCGAACCCCGTGCCATCTGTTTTTATCTTAAACAATGTACCCTTGTTGTTGGCACCGCCTTGCATCATCGTACCATACAGAAAACCATCAGGTCCTTCGACAAGGTCACCTCGTGAGTACGTGCCTGTCACAAGTGGAGCGTTGTTGTCGCAATGAAAGATCACCGAAAAATTACTTCCGTCGGCGTCTATGCTGAATATTGTTCCAGAGCCAAAGAATCCCCCATTTTGAGCGACACCATAAAGTTTTCCATTGCTAGCCTGAACGAGACCTCCCAGAGAGCTACCTCCACTTGTGGGATTAAAATGATATAAAATGCTGAAGTCCGTGGCATCGGTGTTGACCCTGAAAATTGTACCACTACCGTTAGATCCACCAGATCGTGTCATCCCATATAAATAGCCGTTGTTACCCTGAATTAGATTTCCAAATGGTGAAGAGCCCGTGGCAGCGTGATTGAAATGGTGTAATACGGTGAGGTTAGTCCCATCGGCGTCGAGTCTCACAACCCGTCCATTATTATATTGACCTCCCCAATTGAAATTTCCATACAGTTTGCCATCAGTACCTTTTATAAATCCGGCTTGTGGATTGGGAGACGTTCGTACATCGAACCCTTTTAAAATGTTGAACCCCGAACCATCGGAGTTGAGCTTATACACCACTCCACTTCCATTTGGCCCACCTCCATGCGTGGAGCCTACAAGATTATAAATATTGTCTATGTCTGCGATCTGGAATTCGCGGGTAACATTTTCGGCAGGAAGGAAATTATCATTGCCAGCTTGTGATGCTATGATACTTCCAGTTCCACTTCCCATGATCGACACTACATTGCCGGAAACTTTGGATATCGCTGGCGTGGCTGAACTGAACACGACTGGAAGTTTGGAAGAAGATGTGGCAGAAAGAAGGAATGGAGGATCTCCAAATTGCTTATTCGCAAGTGCAGGGAATGTAATGGTTTGGGGTGCTTTATTAATTACCAGGTCGTGTGAGAGTTCTACTGCATAATGTCCGGGATATCCCGATTGTTTGGCAGTTATCGTAACGGTGCCGGCACTTTTGATAGTAACCTTTGAACCGGAAATTGAAGCAATCGCTGGGTCGCTGCTCGTGAATGTTACAGCTAAGCCGGAAGAAGCGGAAGCTACGAGGCTAAACGGAGCGTCCCCAAAAGTTTTTAATGAAGGTTTGGTAAAGGTAAGCGTCTGGTATTCTGGATATACGGTTACAATTCTTGATTCTTCATTGGCGGGAAAGTGCTTTTCGTCGCCGGGTTGCGAGGCAGTGATTGTAACTACACCTGATCCGTTAAAATAAAGACCGTAGTTTACGACCGATGCAATATTGTTGTCGGATGAAGTATATACAATAGGCAATCCCTGATAGGTATATATCGGTAGGGCTAGTGGCTCGCTTCCATATCCAACACTCCCTATGTAAGGGAAATTTATTACCTGAGCCTGTTTTACAATTTGCAACTCCTTTGAAACACTCAATGCAGCCGGGATGGTAGTATTACCAGGCTGAGAAGCCGTAATCGTCGTGGTCCCGACACCGTGAATGGTAACCTTGTTGCCGACAACCGTCGCGACATCTGGATTAGTCGACATATAACTAACAGGCAAGCCGGAAGATGCCGAGGCGATAAGATTAAATGGTGGATCTGCCGCCGTTCTGGTGAAAAGGTCGGGCCATGTGATTGTATTACCGGTTGCAGGAATTAGAGGAGGATTTACTGTAAGCGTTTGCGATACGGGTGCGGCAGCATTGTATAATTGATTTCCACCTTGGGTTGCCGTTATGGTAGTTGTTCCAACTCCGAGAAAATATAAAATGCCCGCCTCTGCTACGGCAATCCCTGGAGGATCGCTCGTGAATGTCACGGGTAAGCCACTGTTGGCACCAGCAGTAAAATATGCCGGAGGGTCACCAAGCTTAAATGGCATATTGAGCGGATAGAAATAAATCGTTTGGTCACCTTTCAAGATGGTAAGAGGAGCATGAGCTTCCGCTGGCTTATAATTTGAGTTTCCTGGATGATAAGCCACGACATCGACAGAACCCAACTGGATAGGTTCAGCATAAGAATTAGAGATCCTTAACTTATCGCGGTCTGGAGTCTTAAATGATACGTCGAGTAGAGCAGATGAAGACGCGTTTAATGAAAACCCCTGACAACAGACTCGCACTGATGGAGTCGAGAAGGTTATTGTTTGTTCCGCTCGTTCTATAAAAAATTGTTGGGTAACGTTCGGAGCCGCCTCGTACACGCTGTTCCCTTCCTGCATTGCCATTATTTGACCCGTGCCGCCGCCCGCAACAGTGACTGTATTTCCATTGATTAAAACAAGGGACTGGTTAATGAACGAGACTGGTAAACCGGAACTTGATGTAGCTGAGATCGTAAAGGGTGGGTCACCAAATGTTTTTGAAGGGATAGCCCCGAACGTGATCGTCTGGCTTGCTTTTCTTACGGAAAGAACCTGCTCTGCTGATTGAGCAACGTACCCATGATTACCAAGTTGGAAAGCCGTGATGCGTGTGCCGCCAGTGCCCACAATCTTTACCTGGTTATTTTCGATAACGGCAACAGACGGATCACTGCTTAAAAAATAGATAGGCATACCTGACGTGCTTTCGACGGTGGGAGTGAAAGGTGCAGATAGCGTTGTTTTTTCTGGTATGGGTGGAAATGTCAGGGGCACATTCTGGCGCATCATCGCAAGACTGCCAACAGGATTGCCCCCAGTGGTTGCGTTATAATCATACAACTTAGTGAACTGGTTCCCATTTTCAATTTTGAACAGTACCCCCTTGTCGTTGACACCTCCTGCGAAAGTTGTCCCGTACATAACGGTACCACTAGGTGCTACTAGCAAATCACCAACTGGAGTCTTTCCATTGGTGCCATTGAAGTCAATGATTTTGGTGAAGACGCCGCCTGTTGTGATGCTGAAGATGGTCCCAAATCCGTTGGCTCCTCCCTTGGAAGTCATTCCATATAGTTTTCCATCCGTGTACAGGACTAAAGATCCAAGCGGTTCGCTTCCAGTAGCCGACGCGTTGAAATTCAAAAGTTTTGTATAGCCGGTTCCATCCTTCTGTACGCTGAATATTACTCCTTGTCCGTTTGTTCCGCCAGTCCTGGTCATTCCATAGAGTTTGCCATCCGATGCTTCAAGCAAGTTGCCGGTTGGGTTTGAACCATTGGCGGTACCGTTAAAATCAAGGATCTTTTTGAATTCAGGGATTAGGGCGGTGTTGTCGTAGAGGAAGATGACACCCAGGTCATTGTTTCCTCCAATTTCTGTCATGCCATAAAGTTTCCCATTGGACGCCTGGATAAGACTACCCTTAGGATTTCGGCCTGTCGTAGGTCCATCGAAAGGCAAAGTTCCGTTAATTCCATTGCCCGTAATAGTATATGTAGTGAACAGCGCACCTGCTCCGTTCGAAGAATTTGCTGAGGTGAGGCCGTAAAGCCAACCGTCGGCGGCCACTAAAAAACGCCCAGTGGGATTTGTTCCGCTGCCACCTTGGCTAAATTGAAATCCGAACTTAGGAAGAAGCCCTCCCTCACCGTGCATAATGTTGACGCGCGTTCCGATTCCCATTTGCTGATCACCAGATTCAGTCAACGCGGAAAAAATTCCGTTATGGACTTGGACAAATGCAGCACCATTGCCTGGTTGCTCACCGTTGTCGCCGTCAAAATCGCCATATGATATAAAGCCGGTTCCATTGGTTCCGATCTGGTACGGCACTCCTTTGTTGTACAGTCCCCCGCTTTGCGTGAGCCCTAAAAGGATATCCTGTGAATGGACGGCGGTTGATGCGCAAAGCAGCGTGCAGAATAGGACTGACCTAAAGGCAATACCCAGGTGTGTAGAAATTGTTTTCAAGGCCAACAGGGGTTACAGTTAAGAGAGAGTCTATTATTGGCTAACACAGGTAATGAATCCTGAAACTGTGCACGCGGTAAGCTACAAAGTTAAAAAAAGTTTGGAATTTGGTCGGAAGAGGATAGCAGGGTAGTTAGGAGTTGGGGTGTGCATTGTGAGGAGTGGGTACCTGGGTACCTGGGTGCCTAGGTAGCTAGGTAGCTAGGTAGCTAGGTACCCTCACAACCTCTCCTCCTCCTTAACTAATTGAAACAACTTTTCAAAACCCTTCTTCACTTGCATTCCCTTTTCTAATATTATCCGGCATATAAATCTTCTAATCGCTCCCGGCAAAACACTGTTCATCTTTACATGCCACGAAAATCGCGTACCGTAAGGGATCACTTCGTAATTAACGGTCAACATAAATTTCACGATACCTCGTCCCAATACCGAGGTATAATATTCAAAAGGTTTGTAATCGAGGACCATTTCCGTGACTTTGCTATTGGCGCAATGGTTAGTAGATCCTTTTCCTCTCCGTCCCGATGGCCGTAGGCCAATCCGCCAATCAGACTCCATGCTCCACACGGTTCTCTTTTTTGGGTCGTTACTCCAATCCCATAGGGCCGATGGCGGGACAGGAAAATCTTTTTGAATTACGTAGTCTGCCTCATCCGCAGATAGGTAAACTTTTCGTCTTTCGATAAGATCCTTGTACTGTTGATCGAGGTTAATGCTGTACGTTTCAATCTCACCGATGTGGTCGTAAGTCTCGGTTTCCTGATACAATCTCTGACGATCAATCTTAATCGTATCCAGGAAATCTTTCGTAAGCAATGCATATGCACTCCATCCTGTTGATTCCACCACACGATTCTTTAATAACCTGTGGACAACGTTGACGCACGGTCCTAACGGTTTGATCTTCCCGCCAACATCGTTCATTATATAGTCGCCGTAGTGAACAATAAACTTCAGGTCCAACGACGATGCCATCAGGCAAGCCTTGCAGCCGCAGGTTCTGATCCGGCGATAAGAAGCTTTCCGATCCCTGAATGCGTAATACGCAGATTCTATGATCTCCAGAACCTTTTCGGCCCTGGTGGACTTTTCTTCTGGACCTTTCCTCGTTTCTGGATTTGTTGAGAACACAAAAACGGCATCGCCTTCAACCTCCGCGAGCGTGAAGGCAGGTGTAAGAAACCCAATAATGCCTGTCAACATCTGCTGCAATATTTCCTGCGAGTGTTCCAACTCGGTACTCGCTACGAAAGGAGTGAAGCCAGTGATGTCGGCGATAACCAGGAAACCTTTTTGTGTGGTGGGTGTCACACTCTAAGGTAGTTATAAGTTATGAGTTATGCTTTGCCCGCCGTAGCGTCTCGCGAAGGCGGGAGTTGAGAGTTGGGTGTGGGTGAACGCCGAATGTCGAATTTCGAACTCCGAATGTCGAATTGGATTTTAACTACTAACTACTAACTACTAACTACTAACAATTAACAATTAACCCTTATACCTCTGTGCTCAGAAAGGATACCCGATCGCTATGTTGAGAGCCGGATTCCAGAAATTAAACCCGGTGGCCCACCGTTCGCCTTCAGGCAAATAAGGAGTGCGCAGAGTGTATGCGAAATCAAGACGAGCCACGATAAAATCGAAATCCCATCGTACTCCCCATCCTGAACTAACTGCAATCTCTTTCAGGAAAGTTTTTCCGTGAAATGTTCCATTTGGGCGTGCAGGGTCTTCGTTGTATAGCCAAATGTTTCCTGCATCCAGGAATAAGGCACCCTTCAGGCTGCCGGAAATATTGAATCGGTATTCGAGGTTCGCCTCAAGCCGGATGTCACCAGTAAGATCATTATATCCTTCGGGAGGAACTTCGCTTCCCGGTCCGACGGAACGTGCTATAAAAGAACGCAAGCTGTTGGTACCACCTACATAGAATTGTTTGATATAGGGAAGGATCGTTGAGTTATCCAATGGAAGGCCGAGGCCCGCACTAAATCGGCTTACCAGCGTTGACCGTTCGGTCAGGTCGAATCCATAACGCAGATCAACTCGCGTTCGCATATATTGAGAAAACGGAACGCCGAATAATGAGTAGCGACCCAATGAATCCTTCTCGGCACTGGCTACTGAATACAATCCGTTCAACAAGTTTCCAGCGAAATCGATACCACCTCTGAAAAAGAACTCGTGACGACCTTTCGACGGAGGCTGATAGGTGAAATCATACGCAGAGCCGACTATGAATTGCTCGTCAAAGCTCCGTTCAACGCCGGGATTTTCCTCAAGATAAATATTGAATTCTTCTGACTTTGAAGCCTCCGGGATACTTGTGAAGATCACTTCGATCGGATTGAGGGAGTGAGTAAATTTATCCGATTTGCTCCATCGGTAACCAAAGTTGGCAAACACAGAATTCAGTCGATAAAGGTCAAGTCGGTTAAACAGGTTATATCCGACGGATACGTTAGTTTTTGGCAAACTCTTTTTTGCAAGATTATACAGGAAAGTAGGGTAGAAACGGGGCAGGGTATAGTTCGCTTCAAGTCCCAATTCATAGGCGGGATTAACCGTACCTTCTGAGATCTGCATCTCAAACCGGCCCCTTAGATTAATTTTCAACATCTCGGCACCCTTCTTCAGGTTGCGGTCAGTATAGCTGAAGATTACTCCGGGGCCGAAGTAGTTCGTGGAGCGGAATATAGTATTGAATTCTGCCGTATAAGCGTAACGCTTTCGTTGAGAGAGATAGAGTGTCAAATCCAACTCATCGGAATTGCCAGCCGGAGAAAATTTCATATTGGCATTTCTTATAATGGGCAATCCATTCATATAGCGTATGGTATGCATGTAATTTGAGTATGCATAACGTTCGCCTGGCTTGAGGAAGATTCCGCGTTGCAACACGTCAAGCTCAAGAGCATGGTTTTGCGAAATGAGATAATACTTGCCGAATGTCAGGGTGTCGGCTACGGTGTTTTCCAGCGAATGATCGTCGTGGATATAAATGTTCCGGATCGTGTAGGCCTTTCGTGATTCCGGAGGTGTTTCGGGTTTTACCGTGACCTCCGCTTTGATCTGATGATCCCCCGTTACCGAATCCGCTCTGATAGAAATAAAATCGGGATTAAAATAGATGAATCCATTTTCTTTCAGACCGCGATCGATCCTGACTCTTTCATTCTTTACATTCCCGAGGGTGTAAATTTCTCCTTTCTTTAACAACGTTCCACTTTCGAGCGTGCTGATCTTTTGCATAAGGTCGTCCTTTACTGTTGGCGTTGGGAAGACGATCGAGTCAAAGAGATAGGGTTGACGAAGAGTGATCGAGTATCTGAATTTTGCTTTCTTATGCCCAACACGTACCGTATCAAAGGCAACGGTGTTTTGAAAATAGCCGTTATGAAAAATCCTGTTTTGAATCGCCGTGGCAACCTGGTGTGGTGTTGTCTGGGATAGTAGTACGGGAGCCGTCACCTTGTTCCTCCAGAATTTTTTCTTCCTTTTTTTTTCAGAAAGCATATTGTATCGCGCCAATGCAGGTCTCATCCATAGGAATGTGTTATTCGGTCGCGGTTTGATGACGTCCTTTATAAAAGGTGATAACTTCTTCTTTTCACCATCCGGTTCTGTATAGCTTATTTCATACCCAACATAAAGAGGATCTTCAGCTGAAATGTTTTTCATTCCCGTACAAGCCGACAACACCAGGGCGGGAACAAAAACGTATTTATATAGAGTGAACCGCCTCATTTATCCTTTGCCTTAAGTTCCTTGGTGCTGGAAAACTCCCTGATGAAGATCAGTGAAATGCCTGTATTGCGAATTTCCTGGTAGATGATATCATATGTCTCGTTATTAAATAGCTTCAGCTGCTTATCACCTCCGCCCGTAAGGTCATAAATGATCGCGATATCACCCCGGTAGTTCTTGCCGGATTTGGCTCCGGATTGGTCCTGGTTAATATCGAAATCTCCTCCGATTTCAAACGACAGCCGGTCATTCATCAAACTTTTCGATACCCTGAAGTCCATGGCCGTGCGCGTCTTGCCGCCAGGTGCGGAATAATCGCTGTATGATTGTATACCCACGTCGATGTTAACGCCTTTTACATACTGACTTGCAAAACGGTTTAGCTGATTGGCCAGCAGGGAATTTACGCTGTTGGATAGGGCAGTCGTTGCGACAACGTTCGAATTAATATCGGAACCTGTTTCGGGAAGAAATCCGCCGAGAACCAACAGGCCAAAGACTTGTTTGTTAAGCTCCGACGCATACTCAGGTTGCCGCAAACGGTCCAGCTTACTGGCAAGAACAGGGTAGTTTGCCTTTTCCCTTTCAGGCAGATCTAATGCAAAAGATACTATTGGTTTCTCAATGGTGCCTTTGATAACGATCCCGACTTGATAGTCTAGCGATCGTTTATAGATGGACTTTTCATTTTCGCCGATTTCATGCCCGATCAAACCGATGGAATTCGTCTCTACGATGTGTTGTGCTTTAATATCCAATTCGCCGTTTTCAGGATCACCACTCCAGTTTATTGATGAGCCCGGCACAATTGTAAAGTTCTTTTTTACGAGGTCATAGAACGAAAGCCGGTATAGGCCGTTGCGAATGGTATAGGTTCCGGAAAGGCGAAGATTTCCAGTGCGATCATAGCCAAGATCAAGCGTTGCATCGCCGGAGGCTTGAGCGTAATCCCCCGATTGTTCGTCAACAACAAGCGTGAGGACAGCATTGGGTTCGATCTTGATGGTTGAATTGAGATTAAAGTCCGGAAGGCTGGCAATCAAAGAATCATAAAAATTAGCGCCCGCGTTAAGTAGTGTTGTATCCAGCCAAAAGGAGGGATCGACAAAATTTATGATACCTTCCGCGTTCAGCAATTCCGTATCGTTGCTGGACGACACGAGTGACAGCCTGGTGTCATCTTTGACAGTTATGTTTGCTTGGACATTAGTATCTTTTTTATTGCCCGTAAGTTTGACGTCCGTGGCGATCACGAGTGAACCTCGCAACGCACGGTGTGAAGAATCGGGGTTATTTACAATATAATATTTGTCAGTGTGCAGCTGGAGATCGTAGGCAAACGATTCATAGTTCCTGCTCGTCAGCTTGCCATTAATCTCAAATGGGTTGTCCTTTTCGTCGTAGATGGTAAACTTCTTAAAAAATAAAGAGGCGCTGTCGATAGTTATTACATCATCTTTGACATTAAGATTAAGCCGCGGCTTAATAGTAGTGAGGTCCACGTCGACAAATCGCAATTGCCCTTTGATGTCAGGTTTTGAGAGTTGCCCAACAATTTTTGCGTTACCTCTAATGCTGCCACTCATTTTTTCAATCAGGTCTGACACCAAAAAGGAAAATAGCTCGAGGTTGTTAACATCCACGCTCATATTCGCGTCCACTTTTTCGCTATCCAGGAAGTAGTCACCCGTTACCTCAATCTTGTTTGAAGTATTTGTAAGATGGAATTCAAACGGTACTCTTTTGTTATCCGTGGTCGCTACTGCGGAAATAGCCAGGGCGTTGGAATTATAGATGCGCAGACTGTCGATTTTTGCATTGAGATCAAGTTGTTTGCCCCGTGAGTAGGACGCTCTGCCTGTGAGTATCCCCTGGTTGATAACGATTGTATCCGGGAACAATATCTCATTCAACGGCGTGAGGTCCACGTTTTGGAAGGTGACGTTAAATGCAGTGGCATTGCCGTCGACAGCAATCTTCATTTCCTCTCGCGTAATCGTGAAGTTATTCGCATTGACCTCTCCATCGCGAACGAGTATTGGATTTTCATGATCTATTGTATAGTCTTTATCGAAAGCCGTCAGTTTTTTGGTGTAGGCTAAATATCCACTGTCACTCCGAAGCACAACCACATTCAATCCGAGCATTGTTATCGAGTCGTGAGTTAGCAGGAGATGCGATGCGGATGAATCTCCTTTTGTTGTAATGTTGAAGTCCAGGTTGCCCAGCTTAATTGAATTGTAAGACAGGCTGTCGACCGTCATATCTGCGTTGACTTGTTTTTGGAGTGCCGTGACGGTTGCGCTAAGAGTATCAAGTGTCAAACCGTAACCTGTGAAGTTGCCCGCCGATGCAACCAGTTGGCCTGTTCGCGTCTGCTCATCCACGTGGCCATTTATATTGAGCGTGGAGAAATTATCCACGTCAAAGCCGAGTAGCCGAAAGAGTGAGGGGCTCTTTAACTCCAGATCTAATTTTGCCGTTCGGTTTCCTTTGGAAGTTTTTGTTGTATCGTAACTTAAAATGTCGCTGGACCAGCTTTTGATAAGGTCCTGTGTGTTGCGGATATCAAAATTTGATTCCATCGCCGCGTTCTCATGATCTGTGAAATAAGTGATGTTGCTGGCCCTGGGAGATAACATCGCCTTAAAAGCCATCGTGTCGAGAAAATAACTGGATGAATTACTTTCAAAAAGGACGCTGTCGCTCCGCAGCTCTCCTTCAATAAGCTCCCCGTCAATTTTTATTCTGGAATTCAAGGTGCCCGTAATCCTCAACGCTGAATCTTGTTTTAGGAGCGCGCCTGCGTCGAAGTTGCGGAACCGAAGTTCATTTACAACTAAAAGGGATTGAGTAAAGGAAATTTCGGACTTTATGTCGGCGCGATAGTTCGGGTCCGCCACGGAAACGATAGCCGTTATGCTATCTCTTGATGCACGGCCTTCAAAGTCGATATCACGGATCGACTCTTCAACGAAGTCCAAAGAAGAAATCGAACCGTTCACTTCAACATCGGTTTTATTAGCGACATTTCCCTTTGCGCTTGCTGTCAAGTCGACTGGTCCGATCCATGGCAACGTCATCCATTTGCCCACGTCTACCTTTTGCCCCTCAACATTGATATCTATTGCTGCATTTTTCAATACCTGCGTTACGTAGCCTTTGGCCTTTACTTTTCCCCAGGTTGTGATAATATTGCCATCGATGAATACACTTTTCATGTCTCCCGAGCTGACAAGCTGAAGCGTGGCGTCTGGCGGTAGGGTTACGCCTTTAACAAAAGGATCCAGGATATTTCTGAATTCGTTTCCCATCTCGACGTTCACTCCTACGTTTTTCCACGATATTCTTTCACGGTCCAATATATCGGTGATGGTTCCTTTTCCTTCCAGGAGGCTTGACCCGGTTTTAAGACTCAGCACCTTTATTTCACCCTTTCCCCGTGCGTAGTCACTTGTCAGTTTGAGTTCAGAGTTCCCCC
>DATHIE010000472.1:0-3203 GCA_035316905.1 Chryseolinea sp.
GAATCAGGATTTTTAAAGCGATAACTTTCTGACAACTTATTCAGAATGTCGGCCCTGGCTGTATCTTTTCTTGAATTTGCCAACAGATTTTTTAGTGAATCTTCATTATAAGATCTGAACTCTTGAGCTTGAAGACTCAAAACAAAAACCATCGCCAATAGTGTTCGAAAAATATGTTTAATGTGATTCTTCATTCAGCCTTAAATGGCAGTAGAATAATGAATTCCGATCCCACTCCTTGCGACGAACTAACTTCCAACGTCCCTCCATGCGCCTTAATAATATCATAACTCAAGCTCAGTCCTAATCCAGTTCCCTGGCCTGTTGGCTTCGTCGTAAAGAATGGTTGGAAGATCTTTTCTTTGATAGCATCGGGAATTCCAGGGCCGTTGTCCTGCACACGAATCTCCACATACCCCTTCAACCTTTTCGTGTTCATCGTTACCATCGGCTCATATTTTTCATCCGCCGTAGCCTTGGTGAAGGCGGACTTTTCACTAACGGCATGAAATGCATTATTGATTAAGTTCAAAATTACACGGCCGATATCCTGTGGGACTACATTCACCATTGGAACCGTAGGATCAAAATTTGTATTAAACTTCGCACTGAAGGATTTGTCTTTGGCCCGATAACCGTGATAAGTTAGCCGGATATACTCGTCGCAAAGGGCATTGATGTCAGTGGGTTCTGCCAGCCCGGAACTTGAACGACTGTGCTGCAGCATACTTTTGACGATGCCATCGGCTCGCTTACCATGGTGATTGATCTTCTCCTGGTTTTCTTTAATGCTGTCCGCAATCTCGTCTGCCAACTTTCTATTACCTGAAGCCAACTCTTTCTTTAGATCATCGATCAGCTCAGCATTTACTTCCGAGAAATTGTTGACGAAGTTGAGCGGGTTTTGAATTTCGTGGGCGATACCAGCAGTGAGTTCACCTAACGAAGCCATTTTCTCAGCTTGTATAAGTTGCGATTGTGTGGACTTCAGTTCCGTTAATGTTTTTTGGAGCGCCAAATTTGTTTTCTGCTTTATCCGGTTGCTACGGAAAAGTAAAATGCTGGCAATAAGGATTACGGTGGTGATAGACACCAGGCCAATAAGCAGAATTGTGTTTTGGTATCGTTCCTCAGCTCGTTGATCTTCCTGGATTCGTCGCTGCTCTTGTGATAAGAGCAGTTGCAACGCTATGAATTTTTCCTTTCCATACATGGCCTCGTTCGAAGCGTTGGCTATATCTTGGTAAAAGAGTGCGCTGTCAAGCTTACCTGTTTGCCTGTGAAGTTGTGCCAGAAAACTGCTTGCGTCCAGGATGCGGGGATTCAGGCTTTTTTCGCGTGCGATTCTAAATGCTAACCTGGCAAAATAGAAACTTGAATCGATTTTATTTTGCGTATTCAACACACTTGCAAGTTTGTAAGACGTCATGCTAATGTGGTTTGGTAAAACTTTAGGATACTTATACGCAGTATTCAGGGCAAGCCTGTAATAAAAATTTGCCGAATCTATATTCTTTGCCTGTAAAAACGCATCGCCAAGGCTATACGTCAAAAATACCTGCAACTGTGGACCTGGAGTGCGATATACCATTCTGGCTTCCTTCAAAAAATAAAAAGCAGAATCGGTCTGGCTATTCTCATTATAAGCTCGCGCTATAAATAACCTGAATAATAAATCGACGCCATCAGCTCTTGCTCCCTTACGCAAGGCGATTGCTTTTTTCAGGTAATCAAAAGCACGCTCGTAGTCTTTTAATTCGACGTAATTCATGCCGATAAAACCCGTGGAATTAGCTTCCGGAATTAGTATCATGGTCAACCAATCCTTTTTTATTTTTTGGCTGATCTCAAGCGCCTCAAACTGATTCTTCAATGCTCCCGTAAAGTTCCCCATCTGACGCATGGCTTCACCTGATCGGGTCAGGCCCGAAAAAATACCATTGTAATAATTTAACCGCCGCGAACTTTCAAGTGCTGCGTTAGCATACATCAAACAGCTGTCCGGCTGTTTAAAGAAATAACTACCTGCCAATTTCAAATAAACATCTATCCGTGTTGTGTCCTCAAGGCTGTTGTCCAGGATCGCTCTCAACGAATCTTCATTATAAGTCCGCATGACTTGGGCTGGCATACTGTTAGCCAGCAATAGGAAAGACATTACAAGGAAAATGTTTTTCATGTAGTTCCTTTTGCTTCAGTCGGTAGTTGAATAATAAATTCTGATCCCAATCCTTCTTTCCCTGCCCGTCCGGCAGGCGGGGAATTTACTTTCAGTGTTCCTCCATGGGCTTTCACGATATCATAACTGAGGCTCAACCCCAAGCCAGTCCCTTGACCCGTAGGTTTACTTGTGAAAAACGGCTGAAAAATTTTTCCTTTTATGGAGTCAGGTATACCCGTCCCATTATCCTCAACATGTATCTCAACCTTGCCCGACAGTTGGTTTGTTGAGACTTTTATAGTCGGCTGGTAGCCTGGGACTGATGTTTTACTTTTTTCATCAACCGTATCGAAAGCATTGTTGATCAAATTAACAATTACGCGTCCAATATCCTGAGGCACAATATTAAGTTTCGATAATGATGGATCGAAATGAGTCTCCAGTTTTACCTCAGCCGACTTCTGCTTTGCCTTGCGGCCATGGTAGGCGAGTCGCACGTACTCGTCGCACAATACATTAAGGTCAGTAAGCTCTTTCTTGCCAGAATTGGCGCGCGAATGTTGAAGCATGCTTTTCACTATTGCGTCCGCGCGTAGGCCATGATGCCGTATTTTTACTTCGTTACTCTCTAAATTAAAAGCAATCGATTGGATTTCTTCAAGATTCTTCTGCTTAACCTCGTTCTTCAGCTCGCCGATCAATTCCTGGTTCAGCTCAGCAAAATTGTTGACGAAGTTGAGCGGGTTTTGTATTTCATGCGCGATGCCTGCGGTGAGTTCACCCAATGACGCCATCTTTTCTGATTGAACAAGCTGCGACTGGGTTGCTTTCAATTCGTTCAGCATTTGCTGCAATACGACGTTGGTCTTTTGTTTTATCCGGTTGCTTCTGAATAACAACACACTGGCAACAAGGATAATAGCGGTGATTGATACCAAACCGATGAGACGGATATTGTTTTGATATCGTTCTTCTGCCTGTTGAATCTCAAGGTCTCGCCTTTGTTCTTCCAGCTGGAGCAATTGCAGCTCGTTGCTTTTCT
>DATHIE010000473.1:0-5702 GCA_035316905.1 Chryseolinea sp.
AGGACAGGTCGAAAAAGAGTGGTCACAACGTTAGCCTTGTCCGCGTCAAAAACAATGGAGTTGTTGGTCATGATGTATTTGCCAGCGGCTGGCTTAATGATGCGACGCAAAAGGTATGGGGGCGACCCGTAGATATCCTGATGCTTAAAGATGGTTCCATGCTGATTTCCGACGATCAGGCCGGAGTGATCTACCGTGTAACCTATAGCGGATGATGCGGAGGCACAAATCATTTGAGTGTTGATTGTTGATTTATTGAGTGTTGAATGTTCCTTCGGAGGCAGCATACAGGAAGAACACTCAACACTCAACAATCAATAAGACAACACTCAAGTATTTTCTACTGCCTTATACCTTATACCTTTGTACTGAACCATGCATCCAATTTTATTTGAATTGTCCGGCATAAAGGTCTATAGCTACGGCTTTTTTATTGCCCTTGGTGCGATAGGCGGCGTTGCTGATATGGCCATTCGCGGTAAGAAAGATGTCGGATTAACTTTTGATCAAGCCAACTTACTCTTTCTCGTGATCTTTTTTTCTGCTTTTGTAGGAGGAAAGGTGTTCCTTTTTTTTGAGGACATATCCTACTATTCAAATAACCCCGGCCGACTCATTGCGGGTAGGGGATTCGTGTTCTATGGATCTTTCCTGTTCGCCGTACCCTCAATGCTTATATTCTTCAGAAAGAACAAGCTTCCAACCTATGCAATGCTTGATGTTATGGCCGTAACCACCTGCATCGTGCACATGTTTGGACGCATCGGTTGCTTTATGGCAGGATGTTGTTATGGAAAGCCAACTGATTCATTCACAGGAGTGGTGTTTACGGATCCCGCTTGTCAGGCGGATCCACTGAATACTTCACTCCATCCTTCACAACTTTATGAAGCGTTTTACATCCTGGTGGTATTGTTGGTTGTTCTTTATTTGAGAGAAAGAAAAAGGTTCTACGGACAACTTTTTCTCGTGTACCTGGTTCTTTACGCCATCGGGAGGTTTGTACTCGAATATGTCAGAGGAGATCTGGCGAGAGGACTACTTCTCGACGGACTCATATCGCATTCTCAGTTGATTGCTACTGCGATATTTGTTGTCGTGATCTTTACGTATGTAAGCTGGTCGTCGCGAAACCAGGTTGATAATTTCAAGGGCCCTATTTAGTTTCAATGGCTTTAAAGTCCGCTAATGAGGTTTGACCATCGAACAATTCCAGAACATTTCCTTCTACCCGATATGAAGAGGCTGAAGACAACGCTTTTAACAGGAAGTCTTCGACCGCCATTTGTTCTTCAGGACACATCATTTTAGTGCTGGCAATAACGAACTTAACCTTATCACCTGAAAGCGTATAGCCGCCTGTAATACTATTGCATCCTGCAAAACCCGTCAGTTTCTTTTGACCTTTTTCAGAGGTCATCATAAAGTAAACGTCACGGCTACCCTCAAGTGTGATGATGGGATTACCATTCATTTCTGAAAGTCTCCAATGTGTGTTTTCCAATAATGACTTTGTTTTTGAAACCTTGGCAGGTTTACATTGAACACTCGCCAGAAACAAGACGAGCAGGAATGCCGGAACGATTTTCATGAATTGAAATTTGTATATAGTTCTTCTGTCAATTTCCGGGCCAAGGTCGGCAACACCACCCACAATGCCGATGGTTCTAAATATCTCTGATCCAGATATTGCGATAGCTCACTGGATTGCCATGGTCCTGAAGCCGGATACATCCTGTTTCATAAGGTTTGTAGACGGGGAATCCAATGTATTCTGTCGGGCCCCACAATGCCACGTGATTCAATGTCAACGCACCATTGTGCACTACTGTGACGTATGCAGGCTCCACGACGCGCCCCTCCTTATTAAATCGCGGTGCAGTAAAGAAAATGTCGTAGGCTTGCCATTCACCCGGTTTCTTACAGGCATTAACGAGTGGGATATGCTGCTTGTAAATTGAGCTTGCCTGACCATTTGCGTACGTTTTATTTTCGTAATTGTCCAACACCTGAACTTCATATCGCTCTTGCAAGAATATTCCGCTGTTGCCTCGGCCCTGCCCGGTTTGACTAGGATTTACCTCTGAAGGAGTTCTCCACTCCACGTGCAATTGGAAGTTTCCAAACTCTTTCTTCGTTTTAATGTCTTTTGCGCCCGCTGCTACTGAAACAACTCCATCTTTAATCGTCCATTTTGGTGCCCCTCCGTCTGCGCTCACCCACTGGTCGAGGTTCTTGCCGTCGAAGAGAACCAACGCATCTGATGGCGCGTCTGTGGATTTTTCGGCGGGTGTAATAACCCTTGGCTGCGGTTCCCATATCTCCGATGATTCAGGAGTTTTTTTGTTATCGGTTTGACCGGTTGTGTCGATGAAACAGGATGTTGCTAACAGCGTCAACACCAGGGTTAAAGTTCTTGTGGTAATAGTCATTATATCGGCGTTTAAAAGTCGTTTGCAATATCATCTACTTTCTTATCCTTGTCATCTTTCATGCTTTTAAGGATTCCCAATGATACGTAAAGTAGCTCAAGCCTATTCTTACCTTCGGATTGAAACTTAAGAATCATGTTTTCAGTCTTCCAAAAATACGTTTCGTTCTTGATGTCGTAGTCGGCCTCGCCATATAGGGACTCCAGTGCTTTCATTAGACGCGGATCCTTATGAGCAACAACCCTGATCTCATAGATAAGGTCCTTATACGTCTTCAATTCAACTTTATTGATCTTAACTTCACCAATGCTTAGATAATCCGGATGATCAACTTCGTAGAGTTTCGCAGGAAATTCATTTCTCTCCTTAAACTCCTTCTGGAGCTTATACCCTTGCACTGAATCGATCGGGTAACCTAATTTGATAGCCTTAAATCCATTGCGTCTGTCGAGTTCGGAGATATCCTGACAAATTCCAGGGGTCGTGAGGGTAAAAAGAAATAGGCCGATTAAAATTTGTGGCATGCTCTCAATTTATGAATTTAAATGGGATAGAAATCTTAACACGATCCCACATTATGATCAGGTCGGCTAATTCATTGCGCTGATCTAACTTAATGGTAAACAGTTCAAGCGACTCGGCTGTGACTGCCTGTACTGGGATGTCAAAGCGCATTTCATCCAATTTCGGATTATGATTGTAAGAACCCCACAATCCCACTTCTGTATTAATAATGATTGTCCACTTCTCTTTGTTTGGGATAGAGAAGATCGTATAGGTTCCGGCCTTTAGCAACGTTCCATTAAGCTGGACATTTTTTGTAACGGTGATTTCGGTTGCCTCGTTTGCGCCAGTTCTCCAAACTTGTCCGTAGGGAACGAGTTTTCCGAATATTTCCCGTCCGAGTTTCTGTGGCCTGGAGTATGTGATCTTTACATAGGCATCTTTGTATCGCATGGAAGCGATAGCTAAGGGACTTGGGCGCTTCAGCTCCGGATCTTGTGCCAGACAGGCAAGCGGAAATGTTAGAACTACAAACAGGAAGGATTTTATCATTCTCATGTGGTTTTAAAGATAATAATTTGTACTCAACTCGACGAGAGTTTATTCTCATGTGCTGAATTGTAAATTAGAATCCTATTTTTACCGCATGATACGACCGGAATTTGATGACATCTACATGGAGCTGGCTGTGAATCTCGCAAAACGATCGCATTGCATTAAGCGGCACGTTGGAGCAGTACTTACAAAAGACACGCGAATTATCTCTATTGGTTATAACGGGCCCCCATCAGGGACACACAATTGTGACGTAGAGTGGCCGCAGACAGGTTGCCCTCGTGATTCTAAAGGGGGATGCTCACTGGCTATCCATGCCGAACAAAATGCAATACTTTATGCGGTAAAGAATAAAACTTCAGTAGATGGAGCCACCCTGTATATCACATTGTCGCCCTGCCTGGCTTGCTCCCGCATAATTTATTCTATGGGAATTAAGAAAGTTATATACTTGAACTCTTACGCCGAGTATAAAGGCATTCCTAACGATGAGGGTGTGGACTTTCTAGAGAAATTTGGCGTAGATGTGTCCAAATATCATGGGCTGCTGTCCAACGTCACTCACATGATCTGACAACTTCTTTGCTTAGCGGCTCTTCAATGCCTTTTCGATGTCGCCAGTGAGTTTTGTTGTGATACCCTTAGCTTTGTTTTCTTTCGCTATTTTGAATACACCAAGCGATCGGTCCAGCATATCGTACAAGCCAGCAGGATTCTGGTCTGCTCGGTAACTCCCCAGGCACCATTCAAGGTCGGACTGGAGCTGCGCGTCGAGACCAAGTTCTCGTAGTTTCTTTAGAGTGTCTTCACTTGTTTGTTCCAGTGAAGAAGTTTTGGCTTTAGGAGCGGATGCAGGCTTCTTAGCAGCAACCTTTTTTGTCGGGGTCTTCGAAGAAGTTTTGGCCATTGTGGTTGGGTTAGTGAATTACGAGAGAAAGTTACGCGCGTTGTATGGTGAAGACAAGGGGTTGAATTAGAATTTTTACGCAACCGAATGAAGGATAACGACTTCAGGCAAAAGTTTGTCAGATAATGTCATGTTATCGCCGTTATTAAGGAGATATTTCATGTGGTCATCATCCGGCAGGCAACGTTTCATCACGTTAATCATCAAAACTCAAGTCCTTAAAAAGACGAAAGGGAAGTAAATCTAATTTACTTCCCTTCGCAAAGTTTCCTTAGGCCTTGCCTAATTACTTCTTCTTCTTAGCAGCTTTCTTAGCAGGTTTCTTTGCTTTTTTAGCTGACTTCTTCGCTGTTTTTGCCATAGCGTTTTTAATTTTTTGTTAAACGATACGAAAAGTTATAACAAATATTTTATTCACAAAAATTTTTTGCCAATATTTTTTGCGATTAACAATTTTTTTACTTGATCACAAATCGGGTCATCGTGATGTTTAAGTATGATTTCATTCAATAACATTCACTTCTGGCTGAAGCGTTATGTTGAATTTTTCCTGGACACTTGCTTTGATATCAAGTGCTAACCGCCAAATTTTTTTGCCTTCGCCACCACCGTAATTCACAAGCACAAGCGCTTGATTCTTGTGAACACCGATATGATCAAATGTTTTTCCTTTCCATCCACACTGTTCGATCAACCATGCCGCAGGAATTTTAACGAGACCATTTGTAGACGGATAGGAGGGAAATGAAGGATGATCTTTCCTTATAGATTCATAAAGCGTGCTGTCAATTGTAGGATTTTTGAAGAAACTACCCGCGTTTCCGACCACCTGAGGATCCGGCAGTTTACTTCTCCGTATCTGAATTACGGCATCGCTAATATTTTTTACGGTTGGATGTGGCACTCCTTGCAGCTTTAAGGTTTCTTCAATCGCACCATAGCTGGTGTTGAAGTGATGATTTCTTTTTGTCAGGATTAAAGTAATACTTGAAATGAGGTGCCTGTCTTTTTCGCGTTGTTTGAAGATACTATCTCTGTAACCGAAACTACATTCGGCATTGCTGAACATTTTTGTCTTTCCAGTTTCGATTTCGATCGCTTCAACGGAAGTGATGATATTCTTTATTTCGACGCCATAGGCACCAATGTTTTGTATTGGAGCGGCACCAACAGTGCCAGGTATCAGAGAGAGATTTTCAACCCCACCCCAGTTTCTTTCAACGCAGTGTAAGACAAACTGGTGCCAGTTTTCTCCAGCTCCGACTTTGAGGGTCACAGTGTCTTCATTCTCGCTTAGAATGTCA
>DATHIE010000474.1:0-10183 GCA_035316905.1 Chryseolinea sp.
GAAGTTCCTTCCGGATTTCATGATATGTAGTTTGCCAGAAGCTTTTAAGATCTTGCGTTACCTGCACGGGTTTGAATCCAGGGGAAAGCAAGTGCATAAGGACTTTATTCCTGCCTTCATTTACAGCGGGTGTTTCATGCAAGCCAAAGACCTCTTGCAATCGTACCTCCATTACCGGCGCGGCACCCAAAAAAGAATAGGTAAGTTTTATCATGGATCCACTGGGAACAGCAAGTCTGGTTGGTGCCAGTTTGTCAAAATCCCTGCTTAAACTCCATGGTAACATTCCCATCAAAATGCTTGATAGCTCCAGCCGTTGAAAGTCTAGCCGCTTGTTGACATCAGTCAAGTAGGGCGCAAGCCAGGTGTCAACGGTATTGAGCAGATGTTCGTCCGTGACGTCAGGCCATTCTTCATTGTTTCGCCAATGCCAAAGGCTCATAACCCTGGCCTGCCATTCGCGTTGCGCATCGTCCCAGTTTAAAAGTTTCAATCCCTCGCCGCGAACAGCTTCGCATAAGATCTTTATTTTCATTTCCTGCGGGACTTGTACTATCGGCTTGGATGTGAGAACAACATTGCCAATGCGTTTCTCCTTTGCTGCAGTGATCATTCCTTTTTCACGATTCCAAATGACCACTTCTTGTTCAATGGCGCGATGCATTAGATCTTCCTCCAACAACGGTGCTGCGAGAAATATTTTTCCCTCCGATTCGCCACTATCAAGGTGAGCTACTGCGAGCCAGGTTTCACGAATTAGCGGATCGTGATCCGGTAATCGTACAGTCCTGCCGTTAGCGAGCTTATAACGATTGCTGTGTTTTTCCTGCTGTCGTGCGATACGTTCAGGATATGCTTCAGAAAGTAGTTTACCCACATCTGAATCAACGGGCAACCGGTTATCAACCGCGATCTTAAATGCTCGTCGCCATGCCGCGGCTAGCTTTTCGATTCGATCCAACGCAGATTGTTCTGCGGCAACACGCTCGCCACCCCTCCACCTTCGAAGTAATTCAACCCTTAACGACAGGTCAGCACCGGGCGATTTCGAAAGCGGGTCGCGTTCTTCCAGCAAAGCAGCAATGTCAGTAGCAAGGCTGGTCAGATCGTCGCTTTCCAAAAGCATATGAGATATTCGCGGATGTGTCGGCAGTTCGAGCATCCTCTTTCCCCGCGGCGTAATATTATTGTCTTCTATAGCCCGCAGCTGCTCCAATAAATCTTTTGCCTGACTGACAGCGCCGGCGGTTGGAGGCGTTATCCAGGTAAGGTCGTTGATGTTCTTTACTCCCCAGTTTATCAGCTCGAGGATCATCGGCGTAAGATCGGCTTCAAGGATTTCCGGCTGACGTGCAGGTGCGAGACTGTGGTGAGAGGTTTCCGACCAGAGGCGATAACATATCCCTGGGCCTAGACGTCCGGCGCGGCCGGACCTTTGATCGGCAGCGTCACGGGTAACCCGTATCGTTTCTAATCGTGTGAGCCCGCTACGAGGATCGAATTTTGGAACTCTTGCAAACCCGCTATCGATCACGATGGTGATCCCCTCAATAGTGAGCGATGTTTCCGCTATCGACGTGGCCAGGACAACTTTTCTCATGCCGCTAGGGTGCGGCAATATTGCCTCCTGCTGCTTTTTGAAGGAAAGATCACCGTAAAGAGGATGTATACTTACACTATCCATACCGTTGTCCAACAGAGCTATTAACCGATGAATGTCACCGGTGCCGGGAAGGAAAACCAGAATATCGCCTTTCTCCTCAGCGAGCACCTTTCGAATTACTCTAACGACAGAGTTAGCAAGGAACGCGGATTTGTCTATCGGCAAATATTTCAGGGACACAGGATATTGTTTGCCAGTGCTGGTAATAACCGGTGCCTTCAGGATGTCAGAGATTCTATCGCTATCAAGGGTAGCTGACATGATAAGTATCCTAAGATCATTCCTGAGGATTTGTCGTATCTGAAGGCAGAGTGCAAGCGCTAGGTCGGCATGGATACTTCGCTCGTGGTATTCATCGAAGATTACCATCCCCACATCATCCAATGCATTGTCGGACTGAATCATTCGCGTGAGTATACCTTCGGTGACTACTTCACAGCGCGTCTTGTTACCAACAACACTTTCAAATCGTACCCTGTAACCAATGGTTTCTCCTGCATTTTCATTCAACAAACTTGCCATACGAAGAGCGACAGATCGCGTTGCCAGCCTCCGGGGTTCCAGCATGATGATCTTGCGGCCATTCAGCCATGGTTCATTGAGTAATCTTAAAGGTAGGACAGTACTCTTTCCAGCGCCGGGAGGAGCTTGCAGAATGACAATTCTATTCGAAGCTAACTGGTCCTTGAGCTCCGGGACAACTTCCTCTACGGGATACATGAAGCAGTGAGTAGTAAGTAGTGGGTAGTTAGTAGTAAGTAGTTAAGTTGGTTCATGGGTGTAGGTGTGGCAGCATGTTTATTAGAAGTGCACACCCTTGCTCATGCCCATGCACTAACTTCTAACTCCTGACTTCTAACTAATCGAGCTTATGGATCGTGGTATTGCCGAAAACCAAACCTTTGTTTACATCAGCATTACCATTGTATGAGATCTGGGACTCACCGAAAGCGTTTATCCGAAGTTGATCCTGGGTGCTGAGTGTTATCTGGCTTTCGCCGAAAGAATTTGCTGTAGCAGAATAGCTCTTCAACTCGTGCGTATCAATGCGGTTCTCTCCGAATAGCTTGTACTTCTGATATTCCGCCTTGCCGCCTCTTATTTTGAGATCATTTTCTCCGTATAAGCTTGTCCTCATGTAGTCTGCTTTAACAGATGCAAGCTTGATTTCATTTTCGCCGTAAGCTTTCAGTGTAAACCTTTCTGCCCGAATTGGGCCATTGCACGTCAATTCCTGGTTGCCGCGAATTTCGAGGTGCTCCAACTCTTTATAGGTTACATAAGCGGTGAGAGTAACATTGTGATATATGCTACGCCGCTCATAGGGGGTGATGCGCTCCGTTTTTTCGTTCACTTTGGCATCATCGAGGTAGACGCGTAGGGTGTTGTTTTGTATCGTTATATTG
This sequence comes from Chryseolinea sp., assembly GCA_035316905.1. GTDB lineage: Bacteria > Bacteroidota > Bacteroidia > Cytophagales > Cyclobacteriaceae > Chryseolinea. The sequence goes on from DATHIE010000474.1 coordinate 3,070, forward strand.
ATTTTGTCTGCTGGCACATTTGAGTACACGAGTCGGATACTTTCCTGATCACCCTTTTCAAGAACCAGATTAATACGGGGTGATACGATGACCTTTCTAAATGACTCAAGGTCTCGGGTAATCTCCTGTGCGACTAAAAAATGAAGGGGTAGGATCAACCAAGCGACGATGAGGAGTTTTTTTGGGGTATTCATGTTCTCTTTGGTTGTGTAAATTTAGGACAACTTGATGGCCTTCAACCCCTATGCCCTTCAATTTATTTTTTTCAAATTATTCCGTTGACACTTCCAAGACAACCAAAGGCAACAAAAGGTTGCAAGCATTATTCGTTGCGTAATGATCTTACAGGATTACCTCGGGCCGCGCGCGACGCTTGAAAGCTAATGGAAACGAGTGCGACGATCAGTGAGATCAATGCAGCGAAAACAAAAACAATCCAGGGGAAAGAAATTCTATATGCAAATTGTTGTAGCCAGAGGTGCATGATCCATCCGGCAAGGGGCCAGGCAATCAGGTTCGCTATCAAAACCGGCCTGAGAAAGTCCTTGTTGATCATCACAATTATGTCATTTTCACTGGCACCCATCACTTTTCGGATTCCAATTTCCTTTGTGCGTTGTTCGGCGGTGAAGGCTGCCAGTCCGAACAGTCCCAGGCAGGCGATAAAGATCACGAGCGCCGTAAACAGCGCCGATACCATGCCCAGCTTTTTCTCCGTTCGGTGTTTGGCCTCGAAGTTTTTATCAAGGAACGTGTATTCGAATGGAGCTTCTGGTGCATGTTTCTTCCAAAACGAACGAACCAGCGCCAGTTTGTTGTCAGTATCGCCTTTCGTTAAGCGAATGGCCATTTCCCAATTGGGCTCCGGCCCCATCACCACGGCGAGTGGCTGAACCGGCTCCCTGAAAGATTGGAAGTTGAAATCTTTTATTATCCCGATCACTTCCCGCTTTCTGCCATCGTGATCATAGTTGGTCACGAATTTCTGCCCTTTAAAATCCTTAATGCCTAGTTTTTGTGCAGCAGTCTCGTTTAGGATGATGGCGTTGGTATCCGATGGGATTTGAGAAGAAAAAAACCTTCCCGCGCTCATAGAATACCGCATGGTCTCAAGATGATCGGCGTCCATCTCGTATACTGCCATAAAGTATTCTTTGACTGAATCTACCTCGCGAAAAACGGATTGCCATTCAACATTGGGAGGAAGCCTGTTGGCATAGCTTGCCGAACTTATTTCCGGATATTGCAAGAGCTCTTGCTTGAATGCCTTGCCTTTGCTGCCAAGGTTCTTAGTGTGCAGCAGGTTGATGATGTTGTTTTTATCGAAGCCTGTGTTCACCTGGTGGAGATAACGGAGTTGCTGATAGACTATCAACGTTGCAATGATGAGTACCGTGGATATTACAAACTGAAAAACGACAAGAACATTTCGAATGCCATAGGTCCTGAGTTTTGCACGAAGTTTTCCTTTAAGGACTTCAACGGGATTAAAATGGGTAAGGTAGAATGCCGGATAGCTGCCGGCAAGCAGACCCACGATAAGCGTAAAGACCAACCCACCAAGCACGTATTGGGGTCTGAACAAAGTAGCGACGCTTAGATGCTTGTGGGTGAAGAGATTGAAAAAAGGAAGTAAAACCGTTATAAAAAACAACGACAGGAAAACTGCGATGACGATGTAAAAGTACGACTCCATCAAAAACTGGATCACAAGTTTTCCTGTTTGTGCTCCAACAGATTTGCGCACGCCTACTTCTTTTGCCCGACTGGCGGACCGCGCGGTCGAAAGGTTCATAAAGTTGATGCAGGCAAGAACGGTAATAAGCAATACGACGGATCCAAAGATGTAGATGTATTGAATATCACTATTCATTTCGATCTCGTCGCTGAGCTGCGATTTGAGATGAATCGATGTGATCGGTTGATCGAAGAACTGTAGATCGTTTCCCTGTGCCTTGAATTCAGAGAGTGTAATGTGATTGAATTGTTCCAGTTCATGGCTTACATTTTTCTCAATGATCAAATCGAACTGCGACGTTACGTTGTCGACACTCGCACCTTGACGGAGTTTGAAATAAGTAACAACACGCCCGGTTATCCAATTGCCCGTGTTGGCCTCGTCCCAGGACGTCAGGGAAAGGATCATCGTAAAATGAAAATGAGAATTAGTTGGCGGGTCTTCTGCAATACCAGTCACAGTCACCGGATAGCCCTGAGCCAGCATCAGTGATTTTCCAATGGGCGATCTATCACCAGTGCCTTTGTAATCAAAGTAACGCCGGGCGGCGGACTCGGTGATAACTAATTTCTTTTCACCATTTAAAACTGTATCGGGATGTCCATCTACTAATTTGAAATTAAAAAATCGAAAGAAATTCGAGTCCGACAATAGAAGCTTGTCTTCAGTAAAAGCTTTATCCTCATAACGTACTGGAAACGTGGCCCAGTTTGCGATCCGAAGAGTGCTTTCAATTTCCGGGATTTCTTTCTGCAATGCCTTTGCAACCGGCGTACCGGTTTGGGCAGAAATAAACTGCCTGCCTTCCAACCTTCCTTTAAATCCAATGCGATAGGTCCTTGGTGCGTCAGGATGAAAACTGTCGTAGCTCAATTCATCCTGTATATAAAGTAAGATCAACAAACTGCAGGTGATCCCTATGGTAAGCCCTGATATATTAATGATGGAAAAGCCCTTTTGCCTCAGCATAAAGCGAAGGGCTATTTTCAAGTAGTTCTTTACCATTGAAGTTTAGAAGCCTTAATATAATATTTTGAAGTCAGGCCCGACATGGATTTTTAATATTCGGCGTGAGATTTTGACGAGCGTCTGTCACCTCTAAGGCGTTCACGAGATTTTCGTTTGCTGTTTTCAATACAATTGCGGCCGTCGGAGCACGCTCGAGAGCCTGATTGGTTTCATACGATGAATTTTTATGTGTGAGATACTATCAGAAAATTCGGAGCGTGTTATAAATTCACGTTAAATTAATGAAGTGATTAAAGCGGCAGACGAGATCAAAAACCGAACGGAACACGTCAATTGGAATCATCATGGGCTACAAGGTTTTTTCATTCTTCACACCGCCGAAAACAAAACAAAACTCAACACTCAACAATCAACACTCAAGTGGATTCGCCTTTCGTATTTGTATTTCAAGTCCCTGAAGGGGATTTAGGGGTATTCATCGACACATTGAAACGATGTCGATAGAGCACTTCAATCATACCATCGATACATGGATAGCCGATCTGCAACGATACAGTATTGACGATTTAAGGGCGAAACCATCTCCGACCAGCTGGTCAATGGGACAGCTGTATAAACATCTTATCTCTGAGACGCAGTTTTACATCAGCCGCATGAAGGTGTGTGTTTTACGCAACAGAAATTCAAACAAGGAAATGACTCCAGAAGGCAAGCAGATGTTCCATAATAACTCCTTTCCTGATGAACGCTTGCAGGGAGGACCATCTAATTCAAAAATACCCCAGCCTGTAAATAAGGAAGAATTGGTGGAAGAGTTTATGGATCTTAGAAGGGTCATGAATGAGTCGGCGTTATCAATGAAAGAGACGGTGTTTAATGGTAAGGCAAAACATCCTGGTCTTGGGTATTTGAACGCTTCTGAATGGCTTCAGTTCGCAGATATGCATATGCGCCACCATTTAAGGCAAAAGAAGAGGATTGATGAGTATTTGATCTCTTCGAGATAGCTTGTCACTGTCTTTTTGGAATTAATTTTAGTTTTGGCCTCTCTTATAAACTTCATTTAAGTATTCCATAATTTCTTACTTTTGGATTTTACTCAACCTTAAACCATGTTCTTTAACAAGATTAAAGCAAAAGAGTCGGGAATCTTACTCTACGGAATAACTCCGCCTAAGGCGATAACACCACCAGAAAAGGTTGCCGAGATAGCCGAAAAAACACTAAGTATCCTTTGTACATTAGATATTGACGCACTCACTGTTTATGATGTGCAGGATGAGTCGGATAGAACTTCGGAGGAGCGGCCGTTTCCATTTGCCAACTCAATGGACCCATTCGAATTTGCAACAGGTTATCTTCACAGCCTTACTGTTCCAAAAATAATTTATCGCTCGGCTGGAAAATTCACTAAAGATGAATTGTCAAAATGGCTTCATGGATTGCATACAAATGGTTTTCACCCGGTATTCGTGGGATTACAAACTCCGGATGCGATTCCCATCACCAGTCTGAAGGATGCTTACCAGATATGGCGTGACAATTATCAAGATCGTTGTGTGATCGGGGCGGTTACGATTCCTGAAAGACACGCCGTCCTGAAAGACGAGGACATAAGGATCCTTGATAAAGTTGATTCAGGTGTATCCTTCTTTATTTCACAATGCATATTCAACGTGGAATACACAAGGAAGACATTGGACGATTTGGTAGCCACCTGTCGCCAACGGAAGCAGGAATTACCTACTATCATTTTTACATTAACAATATGTGGCTCCGCAAAAACGTTGCTTTTTATGCAATGGCTTGGTATTCACATTCCAGACGATATTAAAAACGAGCTGAAAGCAAGCGAAAGTCCCGTTAACCGTTCGGTGGAAATAGCCATATCGATTGCAAAGGATCTCATAAATTTCTGTGAGGAAAAATCGATTCCTTTTGGATTCAACATTGAAAGTGTGGCAATCCGCAAGGAGGAGATCGATGCTTCCCATCATCTATTAAACACGGTTTCCGATTTGTTGAAAGCAAAAGGTTTACGAAAGAAGACCGTGAAGGTTGAGCCGACGCTTATCAGTGGGTCATTGAGTGATCCTGACTAGTTGAGATCCCAGGCTACCTAGGTGCCTAGCTACCTAGGCCCTAGGTCAAGCGCCCTGATTCATCGGTTTGACCGCATTATTAATAAGAGGAAGGATAAAGTCGAAAAAACAATAAACGTATGTGGACCACTAACTCTTTATGGTTCGAAGTAGCGATTGTGAGTATCGTATTTGCATTGGGAAATATGTTGTTTGGACACTTCGAGGAACGAACGCCGAGGATCCGTAAGGTGGCAAAATACCTGCTGACGACTTCGATTTTTTGTTTGATCTCTGTTTATGCAGGCAGGACCGTTTCGATGACCATCCTGAGTCTTTGTTTTCTCCCTGTCTTGTACATTCACGGTTATTGGCTGCCCTTCAAGAAAGGAATAAATGGGTGGACTGGCGAACCCAAGGGCAAATACTATGAGTTCCGGAAATGGAGCAAGGATATTTTCTAAAGTATTCGTCCTGAGAACCTGGCCTTTTACTGGTTGGTGTTGAAATTCAACGGTCGTTTCTTAATTTGGGTTGTGTTCAGCCTAAACCACTCACTTTTATGAACAAGTTCATTCTTTTATTCTTACTAACAACTACAAGCGTCTTAGGGCAGGAGGTAACCACATATGTTAAGAAGACCTATATGGTTCCTATGAGAGATGGAGTAAAGTTGTACACCGTCGTACTGTCACCGCTCAACAATAACAAACCATTGCCGCTTCTTTTAAAACGCACTCCATATAGCGCGGACATTGCGGATTCAATCATAAACGTTTCGTTTTTTCGTGGAAGCTCTAACATGGCTAAGGAAGGTTATATTTTTGTTATTCAGGACATCCGCGGCAAGTACAAAAGCGAAGGAACAATGACGATCCACCAACCGCTTGTTCACGCAACCCAAAAAGGAGCAGTGGATGAAAGTACAGACACCTATGACGCAATCGACTGGCTGATAAAAAATACCCCCAACAACAACGGTCGGGCTGGCATCTATGGCGTTTCATATCCAGGGTGGCTTGCTTTGGTCGGTGCAGTGGATCCCCACCCGGCATTGAAGGCATCCTCAGAACAAGCATGCATGGCCGACCTTTTCCTCGGCGACGACTTCCACCACAACGGAGCTTTCAGATTAAGCTATGGCTTTGAATACACATTTGCCGTCGAAGCTGCAAAAGGAGGTAGTGCCTTCGAGTTTCCACAATATGATCTTTATGACTGGTATCTCCAGTTAGGCTCATTAAAAAATGTCAATACCAAATACTTCCACAATAAGATCGTTTCATGGAACAACTTTGTGCAACATCCAAACTATGATGCCTTCTGGAAGAAAGAATCGCCGCTTAGCTATGTTCACTATCCGCAAATTCCGATGTTACATGTTGGAGGATATTACGATCAGGAAGATATAAATGGTCCCCAACTCATGTACAAGCACATGGAAAAAAAGGATAGCTCGAATCGAAACTTCCTCGTGTTAGGTCCATGGAATCACGGACAGTGGAGTGGTGAAGACGTTTCCAGCCTTGGCCAAATTTCTTTCGAGATCAATACTGCCCTGGAATTTAATGCCCTGCAAAAAAAGTGGTTTGATTACTGGCTCAAAGGAGTGGGCGACGGTAAGTTCGATGAAGCATATTGTTTCCAGACAGGAGTGAACCGTTGGAGATCTTACAAGTCATGGCCTCCGAAAGAGACTACAATAAAAAGATTATATGCTTCCGCCAACAATACGTGCTCGTTCAATAAACCTTCTTCCTCTAAAGGCGAATTAAGTTATGTCAGTGATCCATCGAAGCCGGTGCCATATCGTACGCGGCCGATAGAGAAAACTTATGGACAAGGCAGCCGCTGGGGCGCATGGCAGGTAGAAGATCAGCGTTTTGTGAGTACCAGGCCGGACGTCGTAAATTTTGTCGGAGATACACTAAAAGAAGATCTCACCGTGACCGGAGATATCATCGCGCACCTCTTTGCAAGCACTAGCGCAACCGACGCTGATTTTATCGTGAAACTCATCGACGTGTATCCTAATTACAATAAGAAGGATATTTCAATGAGTGGATATGAACTTCCGGTTGCAATGGAGGTTTTGAGGGGACGGTTCAGGAAAAGTTTCGAAAAACCACAACCACTTACTACCAACAAGCCGGAGGAATTTGTAATTGATTTACATCAAATCAATCACACGTTTTTGAAAGGACATAAGTTGATGATCCAGGTACAAAGCACGTGGTTTCCTCTGATCGACAGAAACCCGCAGAAATATGTGCCGAATATTTATGAAGCTAACGATAGCGACTATATTAAGGCAACACACACGATT
>DATHIE010000475.1:0-7131 GCA_035316905.1 Chryseolinea sp.
GCAGATCCATGGTAGAACTGAGATCACCACTCAAATATTTTTCTTTGGCAGCATTGTAGTGCTGACCGCCGAGTTTCTTTGTTATGCGGCTCATAGCATCGAGAAATTCTTTCTGATCCGCTCCCCCGTAGTCGTTCACCAATCTCTCGATTCGTACGTCCTTGCTGACTTCAAGCTCGACCACTGGCCCCAAACTCAGCTGCTTCCAAAGGTCAAGCGGCAGGAATATCTTTCCAACTGCCATTGATTCGTCTTCAATCCAGATCCGTTTTGTCGGATCAAGCTTCAGCACCGCTTCAAAGAGATCGTTTTGAAACTGCTCCGTCGAAGGTTGTGGCGGCATCATTAGTCCACCGAAAGCTGAACCTTTGTGATTAGCAAGAGATTCCAGGTCAATGACCTGTTCATCAATCTTCGAAAGTTCCCGAAGAATTTCACTTTTACCACTCCCCGTATACCCGCCGATCACGATGAAAGGATATGATCTTTTAAAAATATCCAGCGCAAGCTGCCTATAGGCCTTATAACCTCCTGTCAATGAATGAGTCTTTATGCGGCTCATGTTCGCAAACTGGCAAAAGTTCGCGGACCGCATTCCTCCCCTCCAGCAATACACAAGCAACTCGTTTCCGATCTTTTGAGTTTCGTCCATCATGTCGGCTAAGCGGGGACCAACGAGACGGAATCCGGTCATAATAGCTTCCTTCTGCCCTTTTTGCTTATAATCAGTCCCGACGGCTATGCGCTCCTTATTATTAAGGAGTGGTATGTTCAGGGCGGAACTAATGTGCCCTTCGTCGTACTCTCCTTCAGAACGCACGTCTACTACCGGCAGGCTACTGCGTAATGATAAAAAATCATTAATGCCAATCATTGATTGCAAGTTAACTTGTCATTGTTCAGATGTAAAGCATATTCCAACAAAAGTCAAAATCAGTCAAGTCTGAAGTTGATGGTTTCTGAATAGTCTGATGAACAATCGTCTTGTTGAACCCCGTTGGGGTTCCCCTATTTACTGTCGTTACAACCCGGCATTGCATGCCAGGTTATTAAGCTTTAATCCCTTCGGGATTAGGCCAAGCTAATCCCGACAACCTTTAATCGGCTCTGGGTTATGGTTAACTCGATCGGTCGATATTTTGAACAAGAGGTGCTGTCCGAATTAATTCCAACGGAACCATCATGGTGGACTGGAAGCCAAATACCAACGTGTAGGAATCCCAAAGGGATTCAAGCTTAATAGCCGCGCCGATATCGGGGCGGGTTAGCGGTACCTTTGAGCCGGAACCCCAGAGGGGTTCAACAGGACGGCAACGAATATAAAAAAGATGATCAACATCGATAGGCGCCTTTAATTAAGAGCCTGCTGACTTGCGGCCATGAGGAAATCGAAAAGTTAGTTATCAGAAAAGTCTGCAAAGTTCGTGGTGATGCCGATCCTGAATCCATAGTTCACGTATTTGCCATCCTGGAAGGCAGCAGCCCCTTCGAGCCTGAATATGCGAAGGATGCCATCGATGGAGTAACCCACTTCGGTGTAATTCTGTGACGTAGGAGTCGCAAGGTAGTTCAGGAATACGTTTTCATGTATGCCCATCAAACGAACGACTGGAATGTTTGTAATAAGAAATTTTCTGAACTGATAATGAAAATTACCGGCGAAATATTTGTCGCTTGTACTGTATCGATAATAGTCCAGGAGTCTGAAGCTTCCCACCGGATCATTAGTTATGAAAGGCGTTTCGTTACCCAGGAAATGTTTGTAGTCCATGAAGTACAACTTTTCGGTATTGAAGAACATTCCCGCGCGCAAGTAGATGTCAGCATGACCACGACCGCCAACCTTTTGTCTGTGTTTCACGCCGACTTCCATCTGATCAAACTTGACGACACTGCCGAAAATATTGTTGAATCCCTTACGGTAGTCCACCATAAAGGTTGGCGACGAGCTGTTAATTATCGCCCGATGTCCGTTTCGAATCGTATACTTCACCCACGGGCGTGCCGTAACATTAATAGATCCCACGAACGCATTATTCTCCGGAAAACTTGTGTCGATTAGTTCATCATTGACAGGTGCATTAGGGGTATAACCTTCAATCTTGTCCCAGTCAGCCCATTTATAGTCCGTGGTATTAAACAACTCTCTGCGTCTCATCCACGTCCACGACGTGCCGATCGAAACGTATGCATTTAGTTGATGACGGTAATTCAGATCTACGTAATCGCGCTCGTAGATCTTCATGAGGTTCTTTTCCAGCAACAGTGTTGTAAAATCGTTTATGATTGGAAGAATCGGTTCGTCAGGGTTGTATTGTTTGATGTATCGACCACCCTGGATATCCAGCCGATCATTTTTATTCCGGAGTGAAAAGTTAAGATATCCTGACGCAACTTCTCTGGAGAACGCATAACGGAAGGCAGGTGTAATTCTGATCCGCGTTTTGTTGGAGTCCTGAAGAACAGTTCCGAAAGTAACCTTGTAAACAAAGTTCCAACCTTCAACGGTATTAAAACCCGGTACCGGGAAGTGTATCTTAAAATTTGAATGTTCTGAAATCTTATAAGTATCCCCGATCAGAAGATCCCACGGCTGAAATCCCTTGTGCTTTGAGCGCTTTAATGTGTCACCTTCTTCCTTCTTCTTTTCAACGACGGCCATACTGTCAATTTTTTGATAGCCTCTCATTTCTATTTTAGTCAATGGCACAGGTCTCATTTCTGCCCAATAGGCGGAGTCTTTCTTATAAGCCATGCTGTCTATCTTAAAAGAAGTGTTTGAGATTACTTCAGGCTCCTTTTGTTGCTTTTGCTCCTCTTTCTCATACTCTTTCATCATCGTATTTAGCTCCTTGCGTGTTATTTCCTTTCCGGAATTCAATCGCTCCTGCAACTTCGCAGTTTCTTCCTGCTTCTTTGTTTTCTTGGGTGTCGCTGCCTGCTTCTCCTGGATTTGTTGGGCCTGTTTCTTTTCAATTTTCTCATCAATAACCTCCATCTTATCTGGCTCAACGTAAACCTTAGGGTTTGTTTCAATCTTGTACTGACTTACTGTAGCCATATAGTTGTATTCAAACTCGAATCCAAAAATTTTCCCCTCCGCCTTAAAGCGGTGTGAAACCGGCATCCACACCTTCTCTTCGATAGGAGCATAGACGGCTTTAATATTTACTTTTACTCCAAACTTAGTGGTGTTGATGTCCATACTATGAATACTCCACCAGTCTTCGACAAGGAAAATCATTCCCTCGATGACGTTGTCACCTTTTGACCGTGGAATAACCTTGATTCGGCTGATTGAATAATTTCGATCTGTAAACGTCCCCATATACTCAAACTTGTAATATGAAAAAGCTTTCGGGGACAAAGGCGATATCGTTTCGGCAATTTCCGGCTCGTAGAAACTTCCAAAAATGTATTGATTGGGGTTGGTGTTATTATCCTTTCCATCACTCCTGATAGAAATCACTTTTTCTTCAAACTTTGCCGGTCTGGTGTACTTGATGTCGCTGATAGACTCAGTGAGAAAAACCTGGCCTTTTTCAATACCTGCTTTTTTGATGGCCTTTTTTGCAAGCCATGGATAATCCTTTAGTTGTCCTGCGCCCTTTATATATACCCGCGCGGAATATTTGTCAATTTCCTGTGTGTGGTATTTCGCCTTTGCTATGGCTTTTCGCATAATGGTGTAAGCGGGGTCTTCATCCCCACTGTTGATTTCTACAGTGTCAAGTAGAGTGGCTTGTGGCTGAAGTATTACATCAACTGTTTGAAATCCGGAGGTTATCTCAACCCGTTTGACTTCAGTTTTATAGCCGACGAACTGGTATGCGATATCATATGTACCGGGAGGTAGTGCAATTTCATAACTGCCATTTTCATTGGCAATGGTACCGCTGCCTGTTTGTTTGACGTAGATGGTCGTAAAGGGAAGTAGATCTCCTGATTCGGTTTTCACAACGCCACGGATACCACCTGTGTTAGCCAGGACACAGGGTGTGACAAAATAAAAGGCTAGTGCCAGAAACAGTTGAGGAATCCTAAAGCGTAAGGTGGGCAATGGCATTTGAACGAAAATGTTGCTGTTTTAATCCAGATAAAAACCCCTGGCTCTGATCATCTCCTCCACTGCATCCGGAACGAGATAACGCACAGATTGGTTCTTTCGGATGCAATTCCGGATAAAAGTTGCTGAAATATCGAGCATCGGTACCTCCACAAACTTAACGTTAGGATGCGTTTTCAGGTCCGAAGGTTGCGCATTTGGCCGCGGATAAACGTACAATCCATAGTGATCAAGGATTTGTTTGTAGTTTTTCCATCTTATAAATCCCTCAAGATTGTCTTCACCCATGATTATGCTGAATTCCTTTTCAGGGTGTTTTTCTTTTAGGTGAACCAGTGTATGAATGGTATAGCTTGGCTTGGGCAGGTGAAACTCGACATCTGAAACTTCAAGCTTATAATTGTCATGGACGGCAGCACGCACCATATCGTAGCGATCGAATTCATGCAGGAGTCCTTTTGCGGGTTTGAAGGGACTTTGTGGCGATACCACGAACCAGACCTTTTTTAGATCGGTGGCTTCGGCCATCAGATTGGCCACGATCATATGGCCGGAGTGAATAGGATTAAATGAACCGAAAAAGAGTCCTATTTTTTGAGCTGAAACCATCGGCTGTGAAGATAAGAAAAGCTCATGGCTTATTCTTAAACTCATTGTAGAGCCGTTGCGCTTCTGCCAATGACTTGTCGAGGTTTTCGTTAATGAGGACAACGTCGAACTTGTCCTGGAAGCTCATCTCAAAGGTTGCTTTGAACAGGCGTCTTGAAAGACTTTCCTCTGATTCCGTGCCCCGGTCTTTTAATCTTTCTTTCAGCACTTCCATTGAAGGGGCTTTTACGAATACCGAAAGTGCATCATTTCCAAAATACCTTTTCAGGTTTAATCCACCTTTCACATCAACATCGAAGATCACGTTCTTTCCTTCGTTCCAAATACGTTTGATCTCAGACTTCAACGTTCCATAAAAATTGCCTTCGTATACTTCTTCCCATTCTATAAATTCATCGCCATCAATTCTTGCTTTGAATTCTTTAGGGCTGAGGAAATAGTAATCCTTGCCATGGGCTTCGGTCCGGCCGCGTTTATCACGCGTGGATGCCGATATTGAAAATCCTAAATCGGGATTTGTAGCAAGGAGATGCTTAACAATAGTAGTCTTGCCCGAACCAGAAGGTGCGGAAAAAATGATGGCTTTTCCTGCCATCAATGGGCTAAGTTTTGAATTACTTTTGATTTGATGCTATCGACCAATTCTTGTGGCGCCTGTCCACTGCATTTTGATTTAAGAAGTTGTCGAATGGCTACCTCGAGATGGTAGTTCTTGTAACATGGCATACATTCTTCGAGGTGATGCTTTAAAAAATGTTCTTTTTGTTCCGAAGATGCCTCTCCGTCAACAATAAGTTGAAGCATTTCCATGCATTCACGTTGGTTTTCACAGTCTTGCTTCATGCGGCTCTGGTCAGGATTACTCATAGGTTCATGCTGTTTTATAACCCATTGTTTTTGCGTATTCACTAAGTTTTTCCTTTAGGAGGTTCCGTGCACGATGTAATCTGCTTCGCACAGTTCCTATTGGAATATCGAGGATCTTAGCCATTTCATCATACTTAAATCCTTCCAGGTCGCACAGTATTATTACTGTCCTGAAATCAACATCAAGAGCATTGAGGGCATTCGAAATTTCGTCGCCGATCATATCTTTGAGCGCCTCCACACGCAGATCGGGCGTAATTTGCCTGTCAACCTCCTCGGAGTTATAATAACTTTCTACCTCTTGGTAATCCACCTTCGAAGGCTCCTTGCTCTTCTTACGGTAGTCGTTAATGAAACTGTTTTTCAAAATTCGGAACAGCCATGCTTTAGCATTAGTTCCTTTTTGAAAAGAATCAATAAAACGATACGACTTTAAATATGTATCCTGCACCAGATCCTTGGAATCATCCTGATCCAATGTGAGACGATAAGCAAAGTTATACATCGAGTTTATGTGGGGCATAAACTCATTATTGAAGATATTCTGCTTCTCTTCGTCAGAGTAGTGTTGTTTTGGGGCCTCTTCTTCTAGTTCCATCAGGGTCTAAAATATATATTACAGGGGATGGAGTCAAATCAATGCAATACTCACTGAGCATTCCATAAGCCACAAAGATACAAGCAAATACGTAATGGACTGATTCTAAATAAGGATTTAAATACCTAAAAAAGCAGGATTTTGTAACTTTCGTGGCTGGCTCCTCTGACCTATGATAAACTACCTGAAACGAAAACTGGAAAAATGGAAAACCAAAACCACTTTTAGGGAATACGGTCATAAGGTTGAAAGTTATGATCTGCCTAAAGACGGCAAAATAGACTTCGCGGTCTGGCTTAATCCCCTAGAAAAACCCAAAAAAATTACCCAGGGCGGAGTGGATTTTTTCCGGAAGTTCATCAAAGAAGGAGACCTCGCCATAGACATTGGTACTCATATGGCGGACACCACTGTCCCTATGGGGCTGGCAGCAGGACCGAAAGGTCTGGTATTGGGCTTCGATCCAAATCCCCACGTGTTCAAGATTTTCACGGTCAACGCCTCACTTAATAAACAGAAGGTGAATATCAGGCCGTTACCGTATGCAATTACTAATGAGGACGGTGAATTTTATTTTACATCGTCTGAAGCCAGCTTTAACAACGGTGGTATTGAAAAAAGTGAAACTAACCGGCACGGAAATTTTACCCTGAATCAAAAGGTTAAGGGCATAAAGCTGGAAAAGTACCTTATAGAAAATCTACAGGACAGGATGACGCGGTTGTCTTTTATTAAAGTCGATACAGAGGGTTACGATAAGACGGTGCTCGAATCTATTGCCGATTTGTTAGAAACTCAGAAACCCACGGTCGTTGCCGAATGTTTTGGAAAATTAACCAAACAAGAGCGGGGTGAATTGTATGACCTTCTTAATTCTCGAGGGTATATCATTCATCATTTCGATGATTTCGACGTCGCTACGGAAATTAAGAAGATAGATAGGGAGGAAATGAATAAGTGGAAACATTTTGATTTCCTGGCGGTCCACAAA
>DATHIE010000476.1:0-3640 GCA_035316905.1 Chryseolinea sp.
CGAAGAGTTGGTTCACATAGGGCAGAGCCAACTGAGCCAAACTAAAAGCCAATATCAGAGCCAACATTGTGATCAAGGCTGTCTCTGATATAAACTGCCAGAAGAGCTGAATACGCTGGCTTCCTAATACTTTCCGGACACCAATCTCTTTGCACCGGGCAAGCGCCTGAGCAGTGGCCAGGTTTATAAAATTCACACAGGCGGTAATGATCAGAAAAAGGCCGATCAGTGACAAAGCCCACAGGTTTTTCTTTGCTAAATAGCCTCCTAAATCGGGATTAAAATGTATATCCGAAATATGTTGCAGCTTAAATTGATATACGTTTGCATCCTGTTCATTGTAATACTTTTTTGATAGCTCAGGAAAAGCTTTATCTACATTAGAAGGCAAGACGTTGGGTTTCAGTAGAACGAAACAATGCATACCTCCAGCTACTCCCTGCCAGCTATCGCCAGCCAACCATGAATTGTGATCTTTCAGGTTGCTATACGATAAATAAATTTCGTCACGGCGATCTGTATTGATGGGAAAATCTTTCAGAATCCCTGTAATTCTGAATTCCCATTTATTGTCTATGCGGATAATTTGATTGATCGGGTTTTGATCTCCGAAAAATTTCGCTGCAATCCGCCCGGTTATAATCGCTGTATTGGGTTCGGTTAAGATTTTATTTTTGTCACCTTGTATCAAAGGAAAATCCAGGATATCAAAAAATTCCCTCTCTGCAAAAGCAATATTTTCCTCAAATTTCTTATTGTCTTCTGATGATGGGATAGCGACAAGCATATCCGAAAGACTGTATACCATAGCAACCTTTTCGGCAAATGTATAATCACTGCTAAAGGCTTTTCCCATGGGTTGAGGAATATTAGCTTCCCGACTTATTCCTTGCTGGTGCAACTCCGTTGTAATCCGATAAATCCGATCTTTTTTTGAGTGAAAAGTATCAAAGCTTAAATGGTATTTAACTAGTGTAAAGATCAGGATAGCACAAGTGATCCCCATCGCCAGGCATATGACATTTATGAGGGCATACGCTTTATTGCGTTCTAAATTTCTCAGGGCGATGTTGAAGAAGTGTCGTACCATGGCTTAGGTTTTGCCGTTGAACTACAAGAAATCTGCCATGTTAGCGAATCAGCTCATATAAGCTTTTTTCCTAGCTCTATTAATGATGGATGTTCGGAGGCGCAAGGTTGATGTCTGAATACGGACAGTGTGAGGCAATGAACAATGAGCAATGATCGATGAACAATGATCAATAATCCCCGTTCGACGGGTTCGATACACGTTTTGAAATCCCATTAAGGCAACAATTACTTCTTGTAACCAGAAGTTGCATCAGACTTTCGTTGTTTTCCATTTGCCTCGTGAAAAAAGCCACAGCGTGAAAAGTCCCACTGAGGTTTCGGAAATAAACACGCCCCAAAATACTCCGGAGTGTTTCCAGTCAAGGGTTATAGCAAGGAAGTATGACAAAGGTATTTGTATCAACCAAAAGAAGACAAGATTGATCTTCGTCGGAGTTTTCGTATCTCCCGCTCCATTGAATGCTGCACCGGAGACCATCCACCAGCCATACACCAGGTATGAATAGGAGAGTATCTGCAACCACTCTGCACCAATGGCGATTACGCGAGCATCTTTCGTAAAGATTTGCATTAACGATTCGTTAAAGATGAAATACACGATCGAAACAAGGAACAGAAATATCATGTTGTAGAATCCTACCTTCCAGACAGTCGACTCGGCACGGTCGGGATTTCCTGCTCCCAGGTTTTGTCCTACCAGAGTAGCTGCTGCATTGGATAACCCCCACGCGGGCATCATTGTAAACATCATAATGCGCAACGCGATGGTGGAACCTGCAACAGCTTCACTTCCCACGTCGGCGAGAATACGCATGAGAAAAATCCAGGAAGTCATGGCCACTATCATTTGTCCCACTCCGCCAAGGGATGTACGCACGAGGTTAAGTATGATCGTCGCATCCCAATAAAGTTGACTAAGTTTTGCCTGTATGTGTTTTCCCCCTTTAAAGAGTGTCCATAATTGTATGAGTACACCTATGCCCCTGCCAGTAGTGGTAGCTATACCAGCGCCTTCGATGCCGAATGCGGGAATCGGTCCCCAACCAAAAATAAGCAGTGGGTCCAATAGTATATTTATTCCATTGGCAATCCATAGCACACGCATGGCGATTGCTGCATCTCCTGCTCCACGGAAAATAGCATTGATCACGAACAATAAAACAATGACGACATTACCACCGAGCATCCATTGGGTGAAACGGTAGCCGTGTTCGATACTCCAGGCATCGGCACCCATTACCGCAAGCAGATCCTTTGCAAAGAAAATTCCCGCAATGGCAAAAGGAACGGAACATAAGAGTCCAAGAAAAATAGATTGAATAGCTGCTGTTCCTGCATCTTCCATTTTTTTCTCGCCAACCCTTCTGGCAATGATTGCTGTTACGGCCATGGCAAGTCCCATAGCTAAAGAGTACAACAGGAAGAGATAGGTTTCTGTAAGTCCAACAGTAGCCACAGCAGAAGGACCCAGCTTGCCAACGAAGAATATATCTACTACAGCAAATGTTGACTCCATGACTAATTCCAAAATCATGGGCACAGCAAGTAAGAAGATTGCCCTCTTCATACCAATCTGCGTGTAGTCGGCTTCGGTACCGCGAATGGCATCTTTGAGTGCCTGCCAATTTGATGTTGGTGGTAGAGGCGCGGCTACTTCAGCACTTTGGTCTTTTTGCTCCATATCACTTCGCTATTATTTATTCGAATTAAGAACTTCTTAGTGACAACCCTATGTCATCAGTGGAAAAATCCGGTTTCAGTTCGGCGGAATGCTCCAAGGCCCCGTGACTATGAGTGTCGGGACTATTAGTCTACGTTAGGATAGACTCATTAGTTTTATGCGTGAAAATGTCCACAAGAGGACTCGGGAAGACTCGACGAGAATGTAAGCAAAGAAATGCTACTTGGGAACACACTCTTCAATACATTCCACCGCCGATCCCGATGCATCGGGAGAGGCAGGCGCAAAGGTCGCAAAAGTGAATCCGCAAAGATCGCAAAAGGAATGACAAGCTCTTATTTGGCTCTTGTAGTCTCACTTACCACCCAAACAAAATGCTCACCTCGCTGTAGGGTGTTTTCACTTTGTCCTCAAACAATCCTTCAACGACTTCATCATAAGGTCGCGATGATGATGTGAAAAATTTTGTGCCTCCGTATATAAATTCGGTCTCCTCGAGATCCAGGATACCTGACAGGATGTTGGGTGGGATTTTCTGAAATACCTGCCGGCCACTAGGGCTATACACCTCCCAAGTCAGCCCACCGCTGGCGTTGTATCCATTCCATCGGCTGAGCCGATATTCGAACTCGATAGTTGACGTGGTTTCAAAATCTTTTATGGACTTGGACATAAATTTGAAATCGTCTGCCGATGGCCACGCAATTTTTCCGTCGGGAATCAAGCCCACGTTGTTGTATTCATTTGTGTGTGTGTCGTAGTAGAGTTGCAGGAAAGTAACAGGGTTTTCAAAATTGTTCAGGTAGCCTCCCTTCAGGCTGCTGAATTCATTGCTACTGTTGTTGTAGGTGTTATATGTTCCCAATA
>DATHIE010000477.1:0-4325 GCA_035316905.1 Chryseolinea sp.
AATCGCCGCCGCGGAAATTACGATTAACTGGTAAGTCAGGGGATGATAGAAAATCAATTGAAGTACAAATGTTATCCACAGGATTGTGATTCCTCTCAGAATGAATGTGATCCATTGCCATTTCAGATCATCAGCTTTATAAAGCTCTTTGTTTCTGTACAGAAAATATGCACTCGCGATCACGTACACGATCATATGGGCCGTAAAAACATAGTAAAACCGCCAGAGTCCCATCGTTGCAAGCACCCCCGCAATTACTCCTGGAAAAAAATGCAGATAGTCAATCGCTCGAAGGCGAAAGGAGTGGTCAAACAAGCTACGGGTAAACAAATATGCAAGTGGACCGATTTGTGCCATGGTTATCAGTCCCATTGTGCTGAAGAAGTCCATGTGGCCGGGAAAGACAAAACCGGTTACAGATTTACCAACGCGCAGTGCCAGCATAACCAGCAAAAGTGACAACAGCCGATTTGACAGCCGGTTGTTTAGCCGAAAAAGTACAACGGCCCAAAACAGCGCGTGGCCGCAGGCAATCGACGAGATCACTAATACAGTATACATAGCGAAGGAAATTAGGGCAAACAACTAAATAATCCCGATCAACTACTACTGATTCGCGAATCTTGAAAGGATTTCCGCTGGAGTTGCCGACATTTCCTAAAAAAACTATGGAAACAATCCATCGACGCAAATTCTTTTTAAGAAGTGGCCTCCTCTTAACAGGAACTTTCCTTTTTCCAGGACGGTCAAACTCAGAAACTCTAATGACAAATTTTATGCAAGACAGACCCGCTCCCATCAGCGCTGAGCTGGTGCAGGAATTTGTAAAGGTTTCTCATGGAAACTTGGACAAAGTAAAAGAACTCCTTAATCAACAGCCCAACCTTTTGAATGCTGCTTGGGACTGGGGAAACGGCGATTATGAAACAGGCATGAATGCTGCGGGTCACATGGGCCGCGCTGACATTGCGGATTTCCTGCTTTCCAAAGGCGCCCGAATGGACATTTTCTGTGCGGCGATGTTGGGAAAGTTCGACATCGTTAAGCCAATCCTGGATGCCTATCCCAACCTCAAATCTTCAAAGGGCCCTCATGGCCTGCAGTTGCTTCATCACGCGGAGAAAGGCGCCGAGAACGCGAAAAAGGTTTTGGAGTACTTGCGAGGAATTGGAGCGAGTTAAATAGCAATGGGCAATGATCAATTAATGATCAATGATCATCTTCTCCGATTTGTCGCGCTCTATTCTGAGTGAGAGGGTTCCAAGTGCATCAAATCCGTTCGGGGTGAGAATACCAACCCCGTAGGGGTGACATATCGGTAGCCCCGGGTTTTAACCAGGTTTTAACCCGAGGTGCAGATTCAAGCGCGCCAGAATAAATAAGCTTAGATACGCGCTAAAGATCTGGCGCGCAACAAACGCACAACTCTCGGGTGAGTTTTTATTTGCTATTCTCTCAATTTATACGACCGTATAACTTTGTAACTAAGCCTATACGATACACCAATATCCCAAAGCATCCCTGAGCCTGAATCCAAATCAAAAAAGATGGGGTGAATTCCTAAATGAAAATTCACATAATTATTAACAATGGCCGGCTGAAGGTAATATCCCGATAGCCGATCATGGCCAATTTTCATCGCGTAATGTAAAGTGAACCCCGGACTGAATCCCTGAAGCTGAATATAGTCCGGGTCGTTGCTGTTTGTACGCGATGAAATGTTTTGGATGGCATATCCCGCCTCAAACTGCGCCATAAGTTCGCGTCGTTCATTTAGTGGAATGAGTTTATTCAATGCCAGTCCGAGAAGAAGGATTGGCTGTGATCCATTTTGTGTGCGGTTGGTATTGATAGGATAATCTTTTTCTAAATCATTAAAGTAGGCGTTCATAAATATTCCGCCTCCATAACCGCGTTTTCCAGTAAATAAAAGATCAACCTTCATCCCACCACCGAGACCAAGATATTCATTCATGTTGCCGACGGGACCATTAAACACTGCTCCGATAAGGCAATCCGTTCTTCCTCCGGTTACCATTTCCTCGAAATCTTCAAGATTCGGCGGTCCATATTGACGGCTCGTCGGTCCCGTGTAAGTTGGATACTCTAGTATCATCGAATAGATAGATCCTTCCGTCCGGCCGTTCACCTGCATCGGATTAAAGGCAGGCAGCTGTTCCGTTGTGTAGTACAGGCTGTCAAAGATTGCCTTATCGTTGATTCCATTAACGTCTTCGAGTGTCGCTTTGCCGATACTGTCAACATAGAAGATGAATTCCAAGGTGACATCCTCAAGAAGTTCACGCTGAGCAGCTGTGAAATTGATTTTTAAAAACTGTAACGCTAGTTTGTTGATACCTTCCTTAGGCCCCGGGACAGAATTTAAACTATCGACTTGTCCATAGAGCGCTGGGCTCATCGAACAAAAGCATAAAATGATCCAAATTGACCTGAACAACAATCGCGACATTTCGAACAAATGTATCTACTAGTCAAACAGGTTTCAAGCTATTTGCTACGATACATTGGATTCATTCGAACCACCGCCAATCTCTCTCACCGCCGGGGGTTCAGTTTTGCCCTTGAACCATTTCCAGATCGCACCACCTAATCCGACGATAGCAAGACCGATTAGTTTGATGTTCTTTAAGATCAATGCAAGTATCCCGGCTTTTGCCAAAACCTTACCGGCAACAAGTCCTCCGATGGTCCATGCAGCAACCTCATCAACTTCCGGATCGAAATCGTCATATTGATTTCCTTCCGAGTAAGCGAACGCCGTTAATACCGGATTGATGTTTTCTTTAACTTCTTCCAACGCTGACATCGAGGCAACTGCATTCAAAACCAATACACCCTTGCGACCCAATACTCGAACATTGTAGTTAAGAGTGTTGTCCTCAGAGTCACCGAACTTAATTTCTTTTGCCCAATGAAGGATCTTTTTATCCTTGTCATAGAAAGGAGTTGTGGCCCAACCGATAATTGAGATGGGCTCATAGCCTTCTTTTGTACGCTGTTCGTTTTCTGCGCTTGTCTCCGATTGGAGCTCTTCAAGCATCTCATCATAGTCGATATCGTCTGCGTCGTCGTCTTTTACGTAACCCATTTCTTCATAGGTGATGATGAAGGCCCATGACTCCATAGACGTAATGGGAATATTTGCAGGCACAAGCATTCCCATGGTGCCTTCTCCGCCGGGATTTCCCCAAAGGTCGTGGAGGATGTAACGCGTCTGGTCTGAATCAAGATATCTGAATCCCTGAGGTACGGTGAGAGTTCCGATGTTATCATCGAACTTGATCTCGCCGGTCTGATAGTTAAAGCTGGATTCAAGGCTGTCCAGAAAAATTTGCGTGCTGTCAGTCTCATCAGCCGCAAATGCTGTAACCATTGTAAGGCACAACATTAATGTGAATAATTGGTTCATTGCTAATGGTTTAGGATTGGTTTGCAAGAACGCAACTTTTTATTTCACTTGCAGCGGGCCGTAAGTTTTTCGCCGATTGTCTATTTTTTTATGAATGATGGCTCCGTTATTTATTCAAAAATGGCGACCAACTGACAGGTTAGCGGTCAACACCGTTCAAACCCTCACGTAATAGATTTTATAGACTAACTGGTTACCTTTAACATTCAACCTCCAGACTATGTTTATTATCGACCTTAACTACATCGTTCCACTGGAACAGCTCGATAAACACATGACCGATCATGTGAAGTTCCTTCACAAGTACTACAAGCAAAACGTGTTCTTAGCGTCCGGACGCAAGGTTCCAAGAACCGGTGGGATCATACTTGCGCTTTCTGATTCAAAAGACGAAGTAGAACGAATAATTAGCGAAGATCCTTTTTCTGTTCACAAGCTTGCTGAATTCAAGATCACTGAATTTCAAACATCCCAGTCTCACCCTGACTTGAAAAATCTGCTGAGCAAGAAATAGGCTTCAGCGGCCGCTGCTTACTCAACAATCTAGTATAGGATATGGGTTTAAAAATGCTTTGCAATTACCGATTTCCCATACCTTTATACCCTTATACCTTATACCCTATACCTATTTTTAATTGGATACACATGACCAACAGACGGACTTTCATTAAACACGCAGGCCTTTTGGCTACGGCCTCGCTCGTCGCGCCCTCTTTTTTAATTAAGAAAAAATATAAACTTGGACTTCAACTTTATTCCATTCGCGAAGCCATGGCCCGGGATCTAAAGGCTACCCTCAAACAGGTTGCCGCCTATGGTTATGAGGAGGTGGAGATCTATGGTTTCTCTGATAAGAAATACTATAAACTTCAACCTTCGGTCTTCAAGAGTATAT
>DATHIE010000478.1:0-6915 GCA_035316905.1 Chryseolinea sp.
CCATTAGAGATAACTTAACCAGCGTTTATCACGGTGTTCTCGTTTGTATCTGTCATACCACAAACATAACGGGATCAAAACAAGCACCAACACGATCCAGGCCAAGTAAACCACGCCCAGCGAAAATCCATAGCCCTTCAAATTCGGTGAATCAGTCACCCAGATATCAAACACCATGTCAGAAATCGTGAAGCCGGTTGCCACAGCAGCAACTAAAGCCACCAGATGGATCACGTATATGTGAATGATGTAATAGAACATCGGCACTCTACCTAAAGCAGTTACGATGTCAACGAGCTTACCCGAATATTTTTCAGAAACAGCTAAGAAGAGTAGAGCCGGACCAACAGTGATTAGAACATATGATAACGACGGTGGATACTTGGTAACGTTAATGAAAGACAGAAACGTATCCAAAGCATTTGACTGGATGGACCAAGGCACAGGATCGCCATATATGTTAATCGCGCGCAGAATAAAAAACGCGATCACGGCTGAAAAGCCCAATAGATATAACCTTTTCTTCCTGAACACCGGATCAACGGATGGTATGTACAACGCACCAAAACAATATCCCAACAACATGACGCCAGTCCAAGGAAGCAACGGGTACCCTACGAACACGGTGAAGGAGGGAAAGTGAACCAAAGCCGGTTCATGAAACACTTTCCAAATGAAGGATTGCGCGTTGTCGCCATCGACGTGGACGGAATCCAACAAATTGTGACCCGCAACAAAAAGAACTCCTAAAAAGAGAATGACCTTAAAAGGTAAATGAACTGCGGCAGCAAGCACTATCATTCCCACCGCCAGTGCCCAAATCACAGTAAGCGCAAAAAAAGTGAACTTAAAATTAAAGAACCATGCGATGTTTAGAAAAGTAAACTCCAGGATGATGAGCCAGATCCCTCGCGTTAACAGAAAGGAGCTCAGTTCACGTTTTCCCTTCCGTTGGCCAACCAGAAATGCTGAGGTGCCAGCAAGGAACACGAAAACCGGCGCACAAAAATGTGTTATCCAACGAGTTATAAAAATAACGGCGCTTGTTTTCTCAAGGTCAAGTGGATTATACAGGAAAGCATCTGCATGAAAATAATCGCGAACATGGTCCAACGCCATTATTATCATCACGATACCACGCAAAAGATCTATTGATTCGATTCGCGTGACGACAATTGTCTTATTTCCGTCAATGGCTGCGACACTCATAGACCTCTATATACTTACTATGAAGGGCAAAGGTTGTGGAAAATTCACACTAGGATGCAATATCAAGCTGCATCGCTGCCGCCGTGTCGGAGCAAACGTGTGAAAATTCAGACGACGCTCTTAAAACGTCTGGTACTTTGTCACGTGCTACGTCTTGAAACCCTTTCCTGAGGAAAAAACCGTGAGCTGTTTCGGTAAGTAAAAAGATACCTTTCAATCTACGTTTTTTGGCTTCAGCTATCAGGTGTTCTGTAATTGCCGTACCAAGCGCCTTACCGCGGGTTCCCAGCTTAACACTTAATGAGCGAAGCAATGCATATTCTCCGTAAACCTCGAGCGCACCAGTCCCAACCATTGCTCCATCTTCATAATATCCGACAAGCAGATCCTTTTTAAAATTCAAGTCATCTGCTGGAAGACTTGAAGACTTTAGCAATGTTCGGAACGCCTGGTAATTTTCCTCATCATTGACAACCTTAAGCGGTGAATCCATAAGTCAAGTTGTTAATCCTTCCGATATCCACGGTAATCTTAAAACTACACGCTCAAGTTAACGGATATTTTCTTAGATCGCCAAGACCCCGGTCACCGCATCATTAGGATCTTTGTCGCTGCTTCCACCTGCTGAGTGTAGGCGGTAATTGCTTTTGAAACAATCTCAATTTGTTCCTGCGCTTCCTTCCAGGTTCTCTGTTCGATTGCTTCGCGAATTCCTGGCAAGGTCTTTACGCCATACCCTGTGTAATAACCCGGAGCGTAAATCGTGTGGCGGTACCATGGTCGTTTGGGAAGACCACCGTCCACGATCAATTTCTGTTCCGCCTGATATAGTATTTTGTTTAAGGAATTTAGGTTTGTGTTCGGTTTTGGATTTGCTTGAGAAAGCTCAGAAAACCGAGCTGACGCTAATTGAAGTTGCGCCATCGCATTCTGAAGTGATGAAAAATCCAGGTAGGGAACAGATTCTTTCGCCTTCGGTACTACGAACTTAATATTTGGATCTGCTGCAAACGCGTAGTCTTTGTTTTCAATTAATCTGTTCTCCACTTCAGTGGCTTCACGCATATTTTCCAAAAGAACCATTACTTCGTTTACATACTTGTTAGCGGTAGAGTAGAACGCATGGAAGTCGAAAGGTAATACGTCAGCATTAGCTAACCGTAGCGTAGCTCTGCCGGCGGTTTTCGCAAGGGCTATTCCATATTCAAATTTTGGATCTTTAAATCGAATATAGTGATCGTATGAATCATAAATGGAATGGTATTCTCCACCACCATCTTCACCGCCATATCCGAGGTTGAGCGATGGTATACCCAGGTGCTGAAAGAACGGACTGTAATCTGATCCTGACCCTAATGCTTCCAATGTTAGTCCGGTTTTGTCGAGTGCTGTTTTTTTGTCTTTCGCCGACGCGGCATTCACGGCTTCGTTGGCTCGATTGCGCTGGAAGACGGAAATTCCCGTCTGAGGGTCGACAACATCACGCGATACTTCGGCCATTAGACGTTCGAGAGTATGAGATCCGCCCGCATACAAGAATCCACGACCATTTCCGTCAGAGTTTATATACGCAACGACCTTTTGCTGAAGTTCAGCAGTATGGTGCTCCACCCATTCTGTAGAACCGATGAGCGCCGGTTCTTCACCGTCCCAGCCACAATACACGAGCGTACGCTTCGGTTTCCATCCTGTCTTAACCAGCTCGCTTACAGCCCTTGCTTCTTCCATCAATGCAACCATGCCGCTGACCGGGTCACTGGCACCATTCACCCATGCGTCATGATGATTACCACGCATTACCCACTCATCGGGCAATTCGCTGCCTCTCATAGTAGCAATTACATTATGACAATCAACCATCCTCCAGTCGAATTCAAGCTTAAGGTGAACTTTCGCCGGGCCAGGACCAACATGATAAGTTAAAGGCAGTGCGCCACGCCATCTTTCAGGCGCAACGGGACCACCCAGCGCACGCAACAACGGCTCCGCATCAGCATAAGAAATAGGATGGACTGGGATCTTGAGTAAATTGTCGGCATCCTTTCGATCAATACGCTTGGCATCTTCGGTGGCACCAACACCGGGTGTTATGGGATCGCCAGGTCGGACAGGAAGATCCATCACTGCGCCTCGCTGCGCTCCATGTTCACTGCGATAGGGTCCTTTTGGATAAACATCACCCTGAAAATATCCATCACCTTGAGGATCGGAATAAATAAGACAACCAATTGCTCCGTGTTCCTGAGCTACTTTCGGTTTGATTCCTCTCCATGATCCTCCATATTTCGCGATGACAATTTTTCCCTTCACATCAATTCCCATACGTTCCAACTGGTCATAGTCATCCGGCACTCCATAGTTAACAAAAACAAGCTCAGCTGTAACATCACCGTCAGCAGACCAGGCGTTGTAAGTAGGAAGTTGTTCTTTTATTTGGTTGCTTGTTGCGTCTTCCTTAAGGGCAGGTTCTAAAAGTTTCGCCTTGAACTTACCAGGCGATACGAGTTCCACGGTCCTAACCTTGGGTGTGGGAAACAAGACCTTGTATGTTTCGATTTTTGCGTCGTAACCCCAGCTCTTAAAAAGGTCACGCATATATTCTGCGTTTTCTTTTCCATATGCGGAACCCAAATGGTGCGGCCGTGCTGCAAGCCGCTTCATCCATTGATCAAGGTTTGTTGCCTTCAAATAACTATCGAATTTCTCTTCAGCTACTCGTTGCGCCTCTGCTGATTCCCCTGTGAATCCCGCAATTGTTTTCTGCGCATCAGAGGGATAGAATAGCAATAAAAAAGAAAGAAGTAATCCCGGTTTCATAGTTTAGGTTTTGAACCGCCAAGTTAAGCAAACAAATAACTGCCGGTAGGTAATTTATGTGGAAGGAGGTTCGGCGGACAAGGCCTATTCGGTGTCAAAGATGGACGAGCTCTCAGCGAAACTTTTTATTTCCGAGATTTCCATGCGGTCGTCCAACCTTTGAGAATAGTGGAGCTTCTTGATCACAAGCCCTTTGTCGAGGAGAAATTCTGCCGGTATCGTATTGATGGATTCGCCATCGGCCATCATATGAACCGGCGCACCGATCGACTTCGCTTTGATCACCGCCTGTACAAATGAAGTCAGATGACTCATCGTCGATTTGTAGGCGGAAGTTTCCAAACCATATGCATTGTACCAGAACTTCTCCGGATCCGACACAATAGGAATGGGGGATACTCCAGTATGAAAAGAACTTCTTAAAATCACTTTCTCTTTTGACTCAAAGAAAAAGATCATCTCAAGTCCTTTTGCCTTGAGTTCCTGGTGAGCCTTCGATAATTCATGAACACGAAGGTTGCAGAACGGACAACCAGCATGGCGGAAGAACGCAATCAATACTTTAGAGTCACGATAGTCGTTCAGGTCAATGGTCCTTCCAAAAACGTCTTTTGCCTTAAAGAGAGGAGCGAGGATGTTCTTTTTGAGCGTCATGCTTCTAGCGCGAGCTAAAGTAATTTCAATTCTTAAGTGGATTCTTAACGTAGCTTTCCTGCTCGTCGAGATAGGGCAGCTTGATTGGTGCGATTTCGATGTCGCCAAGTAATAATCCCTGAGGTACGATGA
Organism: Chryseolinea sp.; assembly: GCA_035316905.1. Classification (GTDB taxonomy): domain Bacteria; phylum Bacteroidota; class Bacteroidia; order Cytophagales; family Cyclobacteriaceae; genus Chryseolinea. Next base: position 4,813 of record DATHIE010000478.1, read on the forward strand.
ACGAAGCCAGCGTACCACCCACTTGAACGGTGTACGCGTCCTGATCCGATGCTACGCCGACGATTCGTCGCATGTTTCTCAACGACAATTCGCTGACTTGACATGATCTGAGGACTTCCTCGCTTCCTGTATCGAGGTTAACTTTCCACACCTCAGACATAGCTTCGCCGAAACTGGCGTTGGTGCGGACAATGAGTGCAAAGTCCTGGCCATCAGTTTTTGCAGCTGAAATAAGCGCGTCTTTTAGAGCTTTCGGGGTTAAAGTTTTGTCGGAACTTATTTCAATAACAGCCGGGCCAGTACTATGTCCGTTGGCAGTTTGGCTTGTTGACGATAACGACCGATCATTCAGTAGCGCTTTCAATATTCCCTTCTCAACGAGAACAAGATTATCAGGCGGTACTACACCCTCATCATCTACTTCATATGACCCAATTAGTGTTTCGCCTTTGAAGGATTTAAGTTTGGGGCTCGCCTTTATCGTAAGAGAATTATCAATAATTACTTTTCCAAGACGCGCATCGAGGGCTGCCACCGCAGCGGGACGGTAGTCATTTTGACTCATGATCGCATTTGAAGCAATGAGGCTTTCCCGCTGCGAAAATAGGGTAGAGGCAAAGGCTTGAGCGACCGACGGTCCGAGGAATAGAACTGGTCCAGAATACTCTTCATCCAGGATATTTGCGCTTCGAAGGTTGTCGAGTTTTTCTGCCAGGCCTCTCGCATCCGCAGTTAGTTTTTCCATTGAAGGAAATTCTTTCGGAGTCTTTGCATAGTATTCCGCTGTCTCGAAAATCGGCTCGCCATTTTTTGTTTTTCCCTGGACACGACACTGCACGATTCCAATTGAGTATGGCTCAACTATAACCGTGCCTTCGCTGTTTACAAAGTATTTAGTTCCGTATGAAAAGTTGATAAGGACGTCGGACGATTCGAGATCAGGAAATTCACGAAAAACAGATGAAGCCTGCCGGCAATAATCATTCAAGGCGACCAGGTCAACTTCGCTAAAGATTGTCGGTTTTATAGATTGAACAACAGGAGCTTTTGCAAAGACTCTGTGAGGTAAATCGCTAAGCTTCTTATTTTGCTCTTTTAGGGTAACCTGATGTTTCTTATACTTTTGAGCTGCACCTTTATACACAACATCTGTTGTAGTCCATAACGCCCGTCGAATGCCAAAATAATCGTTGTCCAACGGAAGCTGAATCTCATTCGCCGTAGTTTCGCTGTAAAGATTATTGTCGAGACTCTCGTCGTTGAACTCATGATTGCCTACAAGTACCCTGACTGACTTGTCACGATTTTGGTACTCATTAGACTGGACGATTGCCCCCAACATTGCGTACACACTAAGGTTTTTGCTATCGGTAATTCCGTAACTTATAAAAAACGGACGGTCATGATTATCGTATTTAATCTCCTCCATACTTCGTTTCAACTCGTCCTTCATTGCTCGGAGGATAACATTATCTTCCAGTTGAGCCATCAATGATGAGCTGATCATTGCGAACAGGAGAGGGCTTATTAATTTGGTCTTCAAAATCTTCATTTCCGGCATTCTAAAGTTTAATGATCGTTTGCCGATGGCCTTGCAAGCAATGTAGTTTCCTGGTACTGCCTGGGTTTTTTCTGAGTTTCGATTCTTCTTACAAAAACTGACGGAGACGCTGCACTAACGGGTACACTACCCGACTCTGCGCCACAGAAACCGATGAAGATATCACGATCACCAGCCGCAGCTTGAATTTCCGCAAACATCGCCAGCGGGGTACCGATAAGATCTACACCGCGCACCAATTCGTCTTGCCTTCCATCGGCATATATTCGATACACTAAGGTTGGGAAAATGTTAAAAGCGTTCGGATTGTATCGGTCTGTAACCGTGAATCCGCCAACGACCTCCTTAAAAAAATAGCCGTATTGTTTACCCTGCTTTTTACACTCTTTAATAAGCATCTTTCTAAGATCATCCATCGAATATGACTTTGTGGTTTCCACTATAAGGTTGGATTGCCGTGAAACTGGCGTTGCGCCAAGCGATGCTCTACCATGACCGTTGGAGTGTGGTAAGTTTTCAAGAGGTGTACGTGACATCAAGAA
>DATHIE010000479.1:0-3701 GCA_035316905.1 Chryseolinea sp.
TCGGACGTATTATGGTCTGAATAGAAATGATACAGCACCTGTTGATTGCAACGGACGCAGATGGACGCGGCAACCATCGCGCCTTGCTGATAGACACCGGAAAGCAAGAACCGGCCGGGAAAAGCACTGACAGTTCGCTGCAGATCATCAAAGGTGATGGATGATGGATAACCTTTTTGAAAACGGCAATTATGTATGAAATCATAAACTGCCTTGAGCTTATTCATTTCTTCGTGACGCAGTTCAAGGTCTATATCGTGTGCCTGTTTAATCTTTCGTTTCTCCCAATTTGCCGAAAGGTCTTCGCCGGACTTGTCCACGATAAAGATCGCGCCTGGCTCTGCAGTAATGATTTGATAATTGAGGTTCGATAAGAAGACCTGCAGCAATGTCTGAAGTTCCGGAGAAAAAAGAGTAGGGGGGTTTTTGATAATTATGCTCTTAACACCGCTCTTAAGCAAGTCTGATTCTATAAATTGAAGGAATCGAAACAATGCTGACGGCTCCAAATCCGGAGAGGCATCTATAGAACCGAACGGACTGCGATATGGGCTCGATGCAATGCCGTTGGACAAATGAAAATGTATTCCCGCAAGAGCGACCTTTTTCTTCTCCTTAATTATGTGGTAAGAAATCCACTCGCCGTTTGATTGCAGTAGTCGATGCTCATTTAAATTAAAGAGAGAGACCTCGTATTCAAGCTTGAAACCGTCCGATAATGTCCCCTTAATAAAAATGAAATCTTCCAATCAATATCAGTAGGGAATTCCGACTCGCTTATAGATGAAGTGCATTAGCCATGCCGGGCCAATGAGTAAGAATTGAACGTCCTTAAAAAAGGAGGGCTTTTTGCCTTCCACTTTGTGACCATAAAATTGTCCAATCCACGCGACAGCGAAAATGATCAAACTTACCACCCATAGAGGCGCAATGTTGACCCGTACAATAAAGTTGACGATAAAGAGACATAACGCTCCAAAGAGCATCATCCCGATACTTAATGGAATCGATAACGATACATAATAAATGAGTACCAGTATAAGGACGATTGCCGCCCAGTTAGCATAGGGATTATTTTCTCCCAATACAGACTGGACCATGCTTGAAGGTATGGATGCGATCAGACCGACGACGCTGAGAAAAATCAATGGAACACAAATCCAGTGTATGGTCTTATTCGTAGAGTCCTGGTGGCTTTCACCATATTCGGTAAGCAGTTGATCTATTTTGCGCATAACACTCTATATTAATACACACCTAAATTAAGCTATAAATGCCAATGTTCAAATGGAAACCAGCTACCCAGGTACCTGGCTGCCTAGGTACCTGGGCGCTCAGGTGGACAGTTTCGTTTTTACGTTCGCCCATTTTTTTATTTGCCAGTGGACGTTACCCGTTGTAAGTTGTTTTCCTTCTGCATCGTGTATTTTAACTTCACATTTGATGACGACAGACTCCTGTATTTTTAATGGCTGCGTGATCTCCTTTTCAATCCAGTCGTCTGGTAATCTAAATTCAGCAAAAGCATCGGTCTTTCCCTGATAATGATAGTCCATCTCCAGCCTTTGCATGATAATTCTATATGTTTCAAAACCAAGTTTCGAAAGAAGCAGGAGACCCGTTGCATATTCGGAGATGGTTGCGAGCGCACAGGCATGTAGTCCTCGTATGTGATTCAGATTGTTGCGCTTGTAAGGGATTAGTATCTTTACATGTTCCGCTCCAAGTTCGACTACTTCGAAGCCATGTGGTTTGTTGAAGGGTACCATTCTCCGGAGCCCAATGTTCAAAATCCATCGATAAAAGGCCGAGTCTCTGGCCCGTAAGAGTAGAGTGTTCAAATTCATAGCTTATTTACTGATCAAAGGTTGAAACGGGCATCTAATTCAAAGTCTATTATCCATTGCACTCGGAAGTTAACAGAAAAATAATTTCCTTTATTGGTCTGTCCCTATATGAAAACCCTTCTTCTTTTTCTTGGCTTAATTGTGCTTTCATTACCCCTCGTGGCACAAATTGAATCGCTGGAAAAAAAATTGGCCACTTTGGACCGAGATACCGCGCGCGTCAACGTCCTGAACAAATTAGCGACACTTCACTTCAATTCCGCACCCGAGAAGGCTCATGTCTACATGAATAAAGCATTGGCCCTTGCTGATTCCCTTCACTATAGCCTGGGACTGGCCGACGCATATCTCACCGAGGCGATGATTTTCAGGCTGGAAGGACAGACAAATAAAGACCTTGAGTCGCTTATCAAGGCGATGCATCTGTTCGAATCCATCAATGATTCTTTGGGAATAGCACGGACGTTTACTGAGATGGGCATTTCAGATCATCAACAGGGTGATTACAATGCGGCCAGAGATCATTATGTGAAGGCTCTTGAGCTTCACAAGGCTATCGGGAATCGTTTAGGTGTTGCGACAACTTTGCGAAGGATCGGGATCACGGAAGCTGAAAGAAAAGACTACACCCATGCATTTAATACTTTTAGCCAGGCTTTAGAAATAGAAAAGGAAATCAATAACGTAGAGGGTATCGCAAATCTTCTGAATAATATCGGCGTGAACTTTTACGAAATGGGCGAATACGATAAGGCTCTGGAATATTATGAGCAGTCAATGCCGTTGTTCAAGGCAACAAATAACCTTAACCGATTGCCAGCGGCCTATCACAATTTTGCAAGAGTTTACCTTGCCCAGGGAAAGGTCGACCAGGCTCAGAAATATGCTGAACTCGGATTGCCTATCGCAAGAGAGACTGGAAACAAAATGGGGATGATGTTATCTATGCAATTGTTTGCTGATATATATCAAGCAAGAAAGGACTATCAGCAAGCATATACCTATTTAAAAAAAGCAAAATCCATTGAGGATTCTATCGTTAACAAATCCAACAGCGTTCAATATGCACAGCTCAGGTCTTTGATCGCAACAGAAACTAAGCAGCAGGAAATAGAGTTGCTAAAAACAGAACAGGAGTGGGCTCTCTTCCGACAGAAGGCGACTTATGCAGGTCTGATTTTCGTATTGTTTGTCGGAGGTATTATCATCTACTACCAGCGAAAGAACATCCGCGACAAAAGGAAACTGCTGGAAAAAAACAATCAGATAAGCGAAGCGCAACAAGCATTATTGAAGGTCGAGCTGGAGAACAAACAACTCGCAGAACGACAACTTCAGTATGATCTTGAATTTCGTCACAAAGAGCTCCTTATATACACGCTTAATCTTGTTCAAAAAAATACCGTTATGCAGAGTGTAAGGGAGGGAATAACCGAATTGCTCCCCTCGACGGACAAGGATAACAAGCTAAAGATCTCTAAGTTGTTGAAGGTAATAGACTACAGTCTTGAGTCCGAAAAGGATTGGGATGAATTCAGGATGTACTTTGAGAAAGTCCATTCATCCTTTTTTGAGAATATAAAAGTGCAACATCCTGACTTAACGCAGGGTGACCTGAAGTTGTGCTCGTTGATCAGCCTGAACTTAAGCATGAAGGAGATGGCAGAGCTTATGGGCATATCACCGGAGAGTGTCAAGATGGCAAGGCACCGCCTGCGCAAGAAATTGAATCTGCCCACGGAGGAGAATCTTGCCGAGTTCGTCGCCACCTTTAAGAGCGCGTGAATTAATCGTTAATTATTGGCGGCAAACGCCTTCGACATTCGGAGTTCGACATTGGACATTCGGCGTTCC